>NZ_VCKX01000019.1 GCF_005889725.1 Nonomuraea zeae | reverse complement strand
GGTAGAAGCGACAGCCCCCAGCCCCGTACGCCCGTGTGCCCCGTGAAGGGGCGAGGCGGCGGCCGGAAGGGACCCCGTCTCCACGCGATCATCCGGCACGAGGACGCGGCGGCGAGCGTCGGCGGGACGGGACGGCGCCCGTTGCCTGCGACGATCACCTGGAGCGGGAGGATGCGCCGGACGCCGGGAAGAGCGGGCCCGGACTGTGGGCCGTCCGGCGCTCAGATGGCCGGTGCCGACCCCGCGGGAGTCCCCGCGAGCCCTGGACCCGCCGCCGCCGGCGCGGCTCGTGCGGCGCGCCTGAGCGGGGATCTTTTCCTGTCATCCGCGCCAGAATGGTGCAGAGCACCCTATAACCTCTCCTCCATGACCGGATCCCTGCTCGAGGTGATCGCGCTCAACGTGCGCGACGCCGTTGCCGCTGAACAGGGCGGTGCCGACCGGCTGGAGGTCGTCGCCGACATGGCGGCAGACGGGCTCACCCCCTCCCCGGAGACGGTCGCCGCGATCGCCGCGGAATGCCCCCTCCCCCAGATGGTGATGCTCCGCTGCGAGGCCAATTTCGCCGCCGACCCCGACGTCCTGGACCGGCTGAGGCGCGATGCGAAGGCGCTGGCGCAGGCCGGGGCGGCGGGGTTCGTGTTCGGGTTCCTCGACGACGCGGGCGCGGTCGATCTCGTGGCCACCGAGGCGCTCATCCACGCCGTCTCCCCGCTCCCGTGGACCTTCCACCGGGCCGTCGATCACGCGGCCGACGTCCAGGCGTCCTGGCGGGCCGTGCGCCTGCTGCCCAACCTCGCCACCGTGCTCACCTCGGGCTCCCCCAAGGGGGTGGGAGCGGGCCTGCCGACGCTGAAGACGCGCGCGGAGGCGGGTGACGGCTCGATCGTCCTGGCCGGCGGCGGGCTCAAGCCGGCGCACGTGCCCTCCCTGCTCGACTACGGCATCCGCGCCTTCCACGTCGGATCCGCCGTGCGGGCGAGCTGGTCGGACCCGGTCGAGTGGCGGCTGGTCCGCCAGTGGCGGTCCCTGGTCGAGCGCGACTGACAGCCCAAGGGGTCAGCGGGGCAGGGCGGCGTCGGCGCGGCGGAGCGCGGCGGCGAGCGTGCGGATCGTGGCGGGCTCGTCCATGACCCCGCCCCCGGCCTCGCGCTGCTCCTCCCACGCGCGCACCCGGTCCCGGTAGGAGTCGTAACGGGCCAGGTGGAAGGCGTAGACGGTGGCGTACCTGCTCACTAGGTGCGACGGATGCATGTCCCACCCCTGGTAGAAGCCGTGCCGCAGCGAGTGTCCGACCAGCTCCGCGTGCCGCCGCCACAACGCGTGCACGTCCTGCGCCCGCTCCGACGCGGGCGCGGCGGCCAGTGACCCGTCGGACAGCTCAACCCCCGTGCCCGCGAACGCCGTCTGCATCACGTGCCTGGCGTGGTCGCAGGCCGGATGGTCGAGCCGCTGCTCGTGCGGCGGCAGCCCGAGCGCGGCGGTGTAGTCGAACACGCCGAAGTGCGCCGCCGCCAGCCGCCCGCCCAGCGACTCCGCGAGATCACCGCGCAGGAACGGCAGCGTCTGCGGCGCCTCCACCTGCATCTCGAACCGCAGCCGGGCCCCGAGCCGCGGCTCCAGGCGCTCCAGCACGCCCGCGAACTGCCCGAGGTAAGCCTCCATCAGCACCTTCGGGAAGGTGACCGTGAACCCGGAGGGCAGCCCGCCGGCCCGCTCGGCCACTCCCGTGACGAACAGCTCCAGGGTCCGCACCACCCGGCCCGGGTCCCCGTCCGCGAACGACTTCACCCGCGGCCCCCACCGCCGTGGCAGCGCGCCCTCTCCGTGCAGGGCCGCCACCGCCTCGGCGGCCTGGGCGACGTGCGCGTCCTCGACCGCGTCGGCGCGTACGCCGTAGCCGTCCTCGAAGTCGATCCGCAGGTCCTCGATCGGCTCGGTGGACAGCTTCCGCAGCACCTTCTCGTGCACGGCCGCCGCCGTCCCGTCAGGAGTGCCGAAGACCTCGGCCAGCTCGCCGGGCCCGGCCAGGTGCGCTTTGAACAGGGACAACGCCTGGCCGCCCCACTCGGAGACCGTACGGGCGGAGAACCGGTCGGCGGGCACGTAGACGGTGTGGACCGGTTGCCAGCCCGGCTCGGCCGCGGGATAGCGCGCCTGCTGCGCCCGGTAGGTCTCCTCGAACCCGGGCAGCCCGTGACCGCTAGGAACGGCAGGCACGGAGCATGGCTTCCAGGCCGACGAGCTTGACCCGCTCGCCCCGGTTGAGCGACTTGGCCAGCTCGCTCTCCGCGGCCTCGATGGCCAGCCACTCCTCGTACGTCACCGGCCGCACCTCACGCGCGGCCAGCAGCCCGTCGATGCCGCCGTCGCCGACGCGTTCGCCGCCTTCCAGGTCGGAGAGCAGCGTGCGGACGGTTTCCGCCGCGTCGGACTTGTTGGTGCCGATCACCCCGGTCGGCCCGCGCTTGAGCCAGCCGGCCACGTATTCGCGCTCCCGCACGCGCCCCGCCTCGTTCGGGACGGTCATGGTCGACTCGGAGAACGGCACCCCGGGCAGCGGGACGCTCTGGTAGCCGACGGAGCGCAGCACCATCCCGACCGGCAGCGTCTCGAACTCGCCGGTGCCGACCACGCGGCCCTCCTCCGACAGGCGGGTGCGTTCGAGCTTGAGCCCTTCGACCCGCTCGGTGCCGAGGATCTCGACGGGCCGCATCCAGAAGCGGACGTCGAGGCGGCGCGGCCGGCCGACCGGCTCGCGGGCGGCCCACGACTGCAGGATCTTGATGTTGCCCTGGACCTGGCGCGGGAAGTCGATGCCCAGGACGACGGACTCCTCCGGGCGGACGCAGACGTCGGCGTTGGCCAGCTCGCCGAGCTCGCGCAGCTCCTTGAGGGTGAACTTGGCGTGCTCAGGGCCGCGGCGGCCGACCATGTGGATGGCCTTCACCTGGCTCTCCTCAAGGCGTTCGAGCACGTCGTGGGGCACGTCGGTGGCCTTCAGCTCCTCGGAGGTCTTGGCCAGCACGCGTACGACGTCCACCGCCACGTTCCCGACCCCGATCACCGCGATCTCCGGGCTGTCGAGCGTGAACCGGCCGGGATCGACGTCGGGATGGCCGCAGTACCAGTTGACGAAGTCGGTCGCCGCCACGCTGCCGGGCAGGTCCTCGCCGGGGATGCCGAGCCGCCTGTCGACCATCGCGCCCGTGCAGTAGACCACGGCGTCGTAGGCGCCCAGCAGGTCATCCACCGACACGTGCGGGCCGAGCGTGACGCCGCCGAGGAAGCGGACCTGGGGCAGCTCAAGGACCTTGCGCAGATAGTTCGCGATGGACTTGATCGACGTGTGATCGGGCGCGACACCGTATCTGACCAGCCCGTACGGGGTGGGCAGGCGTTCGAGCACATCGACCTGGACAGGCTCCGCCGACTGCTTGACCAGTGCCTCGGCCGTGTAGATCCCGGCAGGGCCCGACCCGATGACCGCCACGTGCAACGTCACGCTGCCTCCTAAGCCTCGGCTACCCCGGACACGCGTCCCATAGATGTAACCGGCCAGTGTGATCGAAGTATCCCCGGCCGCCGGTACGGATGAACCCGTCCCCGCCGAATACCGCTCGATCGGGGCTGTTGCCAACGTAGCCCCTCGACCCCGCGCATGAGCGGAACAACACCTCGGCACTACCGGGGCACTACCCGGAGATCGCCCGCTCACGGAGAGCGCGTTTGTCGATCTTGCCGTTGACGTTCGCGGGGAGGGAGTCGACCACGACGATCCGCGTGGGGACCTTGTAGTTGGACATGTTGTCCTTCGCCCACGCCGTCAGGCTCGCCGGGTCGACGCGCACGCCCGGCCGCGGCACCACGTACGCCAGGCCCGTCTCGCCCGTCCCCGGGTCGGGGACGCCGATCACCGCGGCCTGCGCCAGCGATCCCTCGCGCAGCAGCAGCGACTCGACCTCGGCGGGGGAGACGTTGAAGCCGTTGACGATGAAGAGCTCCTTCTTGCGGTCCACGATCGCCAGATTTCCGGACTCGTCCAGCACGCCGACGTCGCCGGTGTGCAGCCAGCCGTCCGCGTCGACCGCCTCGGCCGTCCGGCCGGGCTCGTCCCAGTAACCGCGCATCACGCCGTAGCCGCGCTGCAGGATCTCGCCGCGCTCGCCGGCCGCCACCTCCTTGCCGTCGTCGTCCACCACCTTGACCTCGATGCCGGGGACGGTCCTGCCGGTGGTGTTCGCGATCACGCCGATGGGGTCCCCGGCCCGGGTCATGGACACCACCGTGCCCTCCATCAGCCCGTACGCGTTGATCATCCGCTCCAGGCCGACCCGCTCGACCAGCCGGGTGATCAGCGTGGCGGGCACGGCGGCGGCCCCGCAGATGGCCACGCGCAGCGACGAGACGTCCCAGGAGCCGCGCTCCAGCTCGTCCAGCAGCCGGTGGAAGAGCGTGGGCGGCCCCGCCAGCACCGTGATCCGCTCCGAGGAGATCAGCTCCATCAGGGCGTCCGGCGTGAAGACCGGGATCGGCAGCATCGTGGCCTGGCGCAGCACGCAGGCGATGAGCCCGGCGTTCAGCCCGAACCCGTGGCTGAACGGCGCGATCACCGGATAGCGGTCGCGCTCGTCCAGGGCGACGATCTCGGACCAGTCCCAGTAGCCGCGCAGGACCTGGGCGTGGTCGAGCATGACGCCCTTGGGCACGCCCGTGGTGCCCGACGTGGACATGATCTCGCACAGGTCCTCGGGGCGGACGGCGAGCGCGCGGTCCTCGGCCTCCCGCGCGGGCACCTCCGCGCCCAGGGCCGCTAACGAGGTCTCCGGCAGCACGGTGTGGCGCAGGCAGGGAACGGGCGGCAGGAGGCCGGCCAGCGGGGACCCCGACGGGCCCGCGCCGGCGATCAGCACCTGCGCGCCCGTCTTCTCGATCAGCTGGGCCGCCTCGATCCCCTTGAACCGGGACGAGAGCGGCACGATGACCGCGCCCGCGTCCCAGATCCCGAACGCGTGCAGCACCCAGTGCGCCGAGTTCACCCCCCACATCGCCACCCGGTCGCCGGGGGCGACGCCCAGGGCGACAAGGCCGCGGGCGATCTCGGCCGCCGCGTCTCTCAGCCCGGACAGCGTCACCCGGGTGCCGCCCTCGGCGACCACGACCGCACCGGGGTGGTGCTCGGCCTGGTCGCGCAGCATGCGGGGGAGCGTCCCCCAGTCCGGCATCGGTGCTGTCATGATCGCCCCGATCTCTAGGAGCTCTAGGTGAGGAGAGCGCGATCCCGGCCCAGGTGGTGGCCGCGCGCGTCGTTCACGGTGCCGGGCGCGGCGGTCTCGGAGACGTCCTTGGCGATGTCCACGGCGATGGCCACGGGGGTCAGCGCTCGTACGGACTGCTCGATCCGCGACTTCCACATGGGGTTGCCGACCAGGCTCGGCCGGCTGAAGCGCACCGTGAGCACCGCCGCGTCCAGCGTCCCCTGCCGGCTGATCGACAGCTCCCAGCCCGCCACCCCGTCGATCTTCGACAGCGCCTTCTCGATGCGGGGCAGCGCCAGCCAGACCCCTCTGACCAGCACGTGATCGCCCACGGTGTGGCCGGGCGCCGGTATCCCGGGGGTGTCGCCGGTCCTCGCCACCTGCCCGGTCCTGAGCACCGCGTCGCCGAGCGCCGAATGCGCGTGCGGGGTGATCACCAGCTCGGCGAGCCCGGCTTCCGGGGCCGCGGCGTCGTCCTTGGTCAGCGCGGCGAGCCCGAGCAGGCCGTCCGCGAGCGGGGCGAGCGGGTCATCCTCCGCCGCGCGCCAGGCCAGGGCGCCGCCGCCGAACGGGCTGGCGTACACCTCCGTCACCCTGGCCCCGAACTCGCCCGCCAGGTGCCCCAGCGTCCGTTTCGAGGCGATCTCGCCGGTCAGGACGATGTTCCGGAGCCCCAGGTCCAGGGGGTCCAGCAGGAACTCCAGGTGCAGGCGGGCCAGGAAGTCCATCGCCCCGGTCGGCGTGCTGACCAGCGTGGTGGCCGACAGCGCGGACAGCGCGTGGTGCAGGCGCATCCGGCCGCGCGGGCCCACGCAGGCGGCTGCCTGCGCCACCCCGGTCGCCGCGTCCGTCCACAGGGCGCCGGCCGGCTCGGCGAGGGCCACCACGACGCGGTCGCGCCCGCCGACCCCCGACTCCCGCAGCGCCGCCGCGGTCAGCTCCGACGCGGCCGTACGGTCGCCGGGGCCCATCGGGAAGACGCTCGACACGTCGGGGGAGACCAGCAGGAGCCCGGTGGCCGAGTGCGCGGCGGCGCCGAGATCGTCCCGGGTCAGCCAGCGAGCCATCGGCGCGTCACCTCTATCGGGGGGAGAGCGGACATCAACGCATCACCTCGGTCATGAAGAGGGTCATCGAGTCGCACACCCGCTCATGCGCCAGCCCGCCGACCTGGGCCTGGATGATGAGGTCCGTGGCGCCGGCCTCGGCGATCCTGGACAGGGCCTTGCGCGAGCCCTCCACGTCGTCCACCACCACCATCAGGTGCTCCCGCAGCGTGGCCATGGCCTCGTCCGGCGGGAGCCCGGCGGCGAGCTGTCCGAGCACGCGGTGGGTGGCGTGGCGGGCGTCGTAGTAGTCGGGCGGGGTGACCAGGTTGACCTGGCGGCGGATGTACCAGAGCACCGCGTCGGCGGCCGAGGCGTTGGCCTCTTCGCGCGTGGGGGCGGCGAACCAGGGGATCATCAGGGCGACCCGCCGGCTGTCGGGGTCGAAGCCGTTCTCCGCCAGACATTCCCGATATTTCGTGACGTCGGCGGCGACATCGTCGATGCCCTTGAGCATCGTCATGCCGAGCAGGTTGTACCCGTGCCGCGCGGCCGCCAGGTAACCCTCCAGCGAGGTGGAGGCCACCCACACCGGCGGATGGGGCTCCTGGGCCGGACGCGGATAGACGGCCACGTCGGGGATCTCGAAGAACTCGTTCGACCTGCTGATGGGCTCGCCGTCGGCCCGCCAGATGGCCAGCGTGGCCTCCAGCGAGTCCTCCCAGATCTGCCGCGACTTCTCGAACGGCTTCTGGAACGCCTGGTACTCCAGCGGCGAGGCCCCGCGCCCGGTCCCGAACTCCACCCGCCCGCCGCTCAGCACGTCCAGGGTGGCGACGCGCTCGGCCGTGCGGATCGGGGACTGGAACGGCAGCAGCACCACGCCGAGCCCCAGGTGGATGCGCTCGGTGCGCTGCGAGATGGCCGCGAGGACCAGGTCGGGGGCGGAGGAGTGGGAGAAGCCCCTGGTGAAGTGGTGCTCCACGAACCAGGCGGTGTCGAAGCCCAGCCGGTCGCCCAGGACGACCTGCTCGATCACGTTCTGGAACGCCTGCTGCTCGACTTCGCGGGTGCGACCGCGGACCTCCAGCTCATACCCCAGGCTGATCCGTAGGGACGTCATCGCGCCTCCGGCGAAATATAGTGAACCAAGCGCTCGCTTGGTAGAGCGTATCAGCAGCAAAGACTTGCGGGAAGGGCGCGGACGCGATCAGAGTGGGTGCTCGTGAAGCGAAAGTACGCGCTGCGGCGGCCGAAGGACGGTGCGCTTCCCGGCGCCGGCGACGACGACCTCTCGCTCACGAGTGCCCGCCGATACGAGGCGTTCGGCCGGGTGATGGCCGCGCTCGCTACCGAGGCCGACTTCATCGAGTCGTGCCGTGATCTGACCTGGTGGCGCGGCTCCGACCACAGCTGGCACATCGAGTGGCGCGACGGCCCTTACGCGTCCGAGGTCGCCGCGTTGCTCGCCGAGCAGGTGCGCGACCCCGAGTTCGACGGCGCGCTCGTCGCCGCGGCCGGTCCGGGGAGCGCGGGCTCGGCCGTGCTCGACGTGATGGGCGTGCGGTTCGAGCTGCGGGCGATCGACCCGATGGGGCGGGCCACCGTACGCGCCAGGCCGGGCTTCTGGCGCCTGGCCGAGGCCCTCGACACGACGCGCCGCACCAACACCCGCCATCCCTGGGAAGAGCTGCTCGGCGGCTAGGAGTCGTCGCCGAGCACGCGGGCCGCGAGGCGGGCGCGATGGGCCTGCGGCGGGCAGAAGAGCTGCGCGTCCGAGGTGGCCCGCTTCAGATAGCGGTGCGCGGGATGCTCCCAGGTGATCCCGATCCCGCCGTGGATCTGGATGTTCTCCCCCGCCGCCGTCAGGTAGGCCTCCGTGCAGTACGACCCGGCGATCGCCGCGAACATCTCGTCGCGCGCCGCCGCCCCGGCTGCCGACCTTGCTGACTCCACGAGGAGGAGCAGGTCGGCCAGCTTGTGCTTGATCGCCTGGAACGAGCCGATCGGCCGCCCGAACTGCCGCCGCCGCTTGGCGTGCTCGACCGCCGCGTCCAGGCACCACTGCGCCCCGCCCACCTGCTCGGCGGCCAGGGCGGCGATCCCGAGGTCGCGTACGCGGGTCCACGAGCCGCCGTCGCCGAGCCGCCGTACCGGGGTGTCCTGGAAGGCGAGCCGCTGCAGCGGCCGGCTCTCGTCCACGGTCCTGTACGCCTCGCGCCGCGCGGGCACGGCCTCCACCAGCAGCCCGCCGACGTAGAGGAGCACCAGCTCGCCCGCCGGCGCATACGGGACGACGCCCGTGAGCAGCTCTCCGTCCAGGCGCAGGTCGCCGTCGCCGGGCAGGACCACGGTCGCCGTCCGCGCCCCCTCGGCCAGCTCGGCCAGGAGCTCCGGGGCCGCGCTCGCCTTGACCGCCTCGACCGCCAGCACCGCCGACTGCAGGAACGGATGCGGTGACAGCGCCCGCCCCAGCTCCTCCGCCACGGCCGCCGTCTCGGCGGGACCGCATCCCGCCCCGCCGTGCTCCTCGGGCACGAGCAGCCCGGCGATCCCCACGTCCCGCGCGAACTCCTGCCACGACGCCTCGGGGCGGTCGGCGAGATACGCCCGGACGACGGTGCGGAGCTCATCGGCGAGTGCCATGCGGACATGCTAACCAAGCGATTGCTTGTTTTGGTAGCGGATGACCGAAATTTGCCTTTTGGGGATGAATACATAATCTGAAGGTGGTCATCCAGAGAAAGTGCCGGGGGCGGGTTGACCAGGAATAGGGAGATGAACAACACCACGATCGATTACGCCGACTTCGCCGAATACGACCGGCGCCAGCGCGGCATCGAACGCCATCTGCTGGCGGCCTTCCTCGGAGGTTTGGTCGTCGGCCTCGTCGGCATGCTCATCTCCGGAGCGGGCCCGGGATGGGCCGGGCTGATCTACGACCCCTACGCCTATCTCGCCCTGTCGCTGACCGTGGGCGCCACCGCGTCGGGATTCGGGTGGGCGCTGCTGACGACGTTCCTGGCGGCGGTGTCCACGCTGGTCGCGGCCATGGGCGCGAGCGCGCTGCGCGGCTACGAATCCTTCGACACCATCGGCGGCAGCGCCGCCGGGCTCAACTGGACGCTCGCCCTCCTCGTCGGCCTCGGCCTGCTGGCCTATGTCACCCGCAGGGGCGACGTCTGGGGCGACCTCGCCGCGGGCGCGGTCGGGGCCGTCCTCATCGCCGACGTGGTGGACCGGGCGACCCCCGGGTTCATCGACAGCGAGCAGGAGTTCTGGCCGGGCCCCGCGCTCGCGGTCGGCCTGGTCTCGGTCGCGCTGGTGTTCGTGCTGCGCAGGAACGCGCGCGGGCGGGTGCGCGCGCTGGCCCTGTCGGCGGTGTTCGCCGGCCTGTTCACGATCTGCATGGCGGCCTTCGTGGCCGGCTGGATCCCGCTCGCGGTCTGAGCCGGCCCGCTCCGGCGCGCCGGGGCACGCGCGCCTGGAGGATAAGCCCGAGCGCGGGGCCGCTCCGAGTCGATAGCCTGTAGTCCTTCACATCCAGGTTCGAGCAAGGAGTAGCCGTGTTGCTGCGCATGTCGTCGTTGTTTCTTCGCACCCTGCGGGACGACCCGGCAGACGCGGAAGTGCCGAGCCACAAGCTGCTGGTCCGCGCCGGATACGTCCGCCGCGTGGCGCCCGGCATCTACTCCTGGCTGCCCCTCGGCAAGCTGGTGCTGGAAAACGTCACCAGGATCGTCCGCGAGGAAATGAACCGGATGGGCGCTCAGGAAGTGCTCTTCCCCGCCCTGCTGCCCCGCGAATATTACGAGGCCACCGGCCGCTGGACCGAATACGGCGACACCCTGTTCCGGCTCCACGACCGCAAGGGCGCCGATTATCTCCTCGGTCCGACGCACGAGGAGCTCTTCACCGACATGGTCAAGGGCGAATACTCCTCCTACAAGGACTATCCGGTCACGCTCTACCAGATCCAGACCAAATACCGCGACGAGGCCAGGCCCCGGGCGGGCATCCTGCGCGGCCGCGAGTTCCTCATGAAGGACTCCTACTCCTTCGACCTCGACGACGACGGGCTCAAGCACTCCTACGAGCAGCACCGCGAGGCCTACATCCGGACGTTCGACCGTCTCGGCATCCGCTACAAGATCGTGTTCGCCCAGTCGGGCGCGATGGGCGGCTCGGCGTCGGAGGAGTTCCTGGCGCCCACGCCCACGGGCGAGGACACGTTCGTGGCCTGCCACTCGTGCGGCTACGCGGCCAATGCCGAGGCCGTCACCACCACCGCGCCGGCCGCCCGCACGTTCGACGACGTGGCGCCGCTCAAGGTCATGGACACCCCCGACACCCCGACCATCGAGACGCTGGTGTCGCACGTCAACGAGCACCACGGCCTGTCGATCACCGCCGCGCAGACGCTGAAGAACGTCGTCGTCAAGGTCACCACGCCCGGCACCGACAAGGTCGAGACGCTGATCATCGGCGTGCCCGGCGACCGCGAGGTCGACTTCAAGCGCCTGGAGGCGGTGCTGGCGCCCGGCGAGCCCGCCATCTTCGAGGCCGCCGACTTCGCCAAGCACCCCGGCCTCGTCCGCGGCTACATCGGCCCGCAGATCCTGCGCGAGCTCGGCATCCGCTACCTCGTCGACCCCCGGGTCGTCACCGGCACGTCCTGGGTGACGGGCGCCAACGAGCCGGGCAAGCACGCGGCGAACGTGGTCGCGGGGCGCGACTTCACCCCCGACGGCACGATCGAGGCCGCCGAGGTGCGCGCCGGCGACGCCTGCCCGCGCTGCGGCTCCGAGCTGTCCATCGACCGCGGCATCGAGATCGGCCACATCTTCCAGCTCGGCCGGAAATACGCCGACGTCGCCGGGCTCGACGCGCTCGGCCCCGACGGCAAGCCGATTCGCATCACCATGGGCTCCTACGGCATCGGCGTCTCGCGGGCCGTGGCGGTCATCACCGAGCAGGCCCACGACGCGCTCGGCCTCGTGTGGCCGCGCGAGGTCGCGCCCGCCGACGTGCACATCGTCGGCACGGGCAAGGAAAACCAGGTGGAGGCGGCCCTGGAGCTGGCCGCCGAGCTGGAGTCGCGCGGGCTGCGGGTCCTCGTCGACGACCGGGCGCAGGTCTCGCCCGGCGTGAAGTTCAAGGACGCCGAGCTGCTGGGGCTCCCGACGATCGTGGTCGTCGGGCGGGGCCTGGCGCAGGGCGTGGTCGAGCTGCGCGACCGGGTCTCCGGCGAGAAGTCCGAGATCCCCCTGGCAGAGGCCGCCGACCGCATCGCCGCCGCCGTCGCCGCCTGACACCCCGGCGCCATCGGCCGGACGGCTGTCGACTGGACGGGCATCGACTGGACGGCGCGCGTCCTGGCATGAGAGCCAGGGCGCGCGCCGTCCGGCGTACCAGGCCGGGTTAGTTACGGCTGATGCAGCGGCCCGCCGGCTCGGGCCGCTCAGGCGGCCGGCAGCGGTGTCTTGGCCCGCCTGCGCAGCACCGCCGGCCCGACGAGGCAGGCCGCCGCGACGAGCAGGATGACCAGCGACACCGGCCGCGTCACGAACACCGAGGGATCCCCCTCGCTGAACGCCAGCGCCCTCCTGAACTGCACCTCCATCAACGGCCCCAGCACCGCCCCCAGGATCAGCGGCGCCACCGGATACCGCGCCCGGTGCAGCACCCACCCCAGCAGCCCGAACCCGTAGGCCACCAGCACCTCGAACACGCTCTGCGAGATCGAGTACACCCCGAGCGTGGCGAACGTCAGGATGGCGGCGGTCAGCAGCGCGGCGGGCACGCTGAGCAGCTTCACCCACACCCGGATCAGCGGCAGGTTCAGCACGAGCAGCATCACGTTGCCGATGTAGAGGCTGGCGATCAGGGTCCACACCAGCACCGGCTGCTGGTCGAAGAGCTGCGGCCCCGGCTGCACGTTGTAGATCTGGAACGCGATCAGCAGCATGCTCGCCGTGGCCGACGTCGGGATCCCCAGCGTGAGCAGCGGCACCAGCACCCCGGAGAACGCCGCGTTGTTGGCCGCCTCGGGCCCGGCGACCCCTTCGATGGCCCCCTGCCCGAACTCCTCCTTGTGCTTGGACAGCCGCTTCTCCACGTTGTAGCTCAGGAAAGTGGGCAGCTCCGCGCCGCCCGCGGGCAGCGAGCCGATGGGCAGCCCGAACGCGGTGCCCCGCAGCCACGGCTTCCACGAGCGCCGCCAGTCCTCGCGGGTCATCCCGATCTTCCCGTCCACCGTGACGGGAGCCTGCGCGGGCCGGTGCCGCCCGGCGGCCGTCGAGACCGCCTCCGCCACCGCGAACAGCCCGACCGCCACCGCCACCACCGGCAGCCCCTCGTAGAGCTCCGGCACCCCGAAGGCGAACCGCGGCTGCCCGGTCATCTGGTCGATGCCGACCATCCCGATCGTCAGTCCCAGGAACAGGCTCGACAGCCCGCGCACGATCGAGTCGCCCATCAGCGAGGTCACCGTCACGAACGCGAGCACCATGATCGAGAAGTACTCGGCGGGCTGGATCAGCTTGGCGATGTTCGACATGCCGGGCGCGAGGAAGGTGATGACCACCGTCGAGATCGTGCCCGCCACGAACGACCCGATGGCCGCCGTCGCCAGCGCCGCCCCAGCCCGGCCGCGCCTGGCCATCGGATAGCCCTCCAGCGTCGTCGGGATCGACGCCGTCTCGCCGGGGATGTTGAGCAGGATCGCGGTCGTGGAGCCGCCGTACATGCCGCCGTAGTAGATCCCGGCGAACATCACGAACGCCCCCACCGGGTCGAACACGAACGTCAGCGGCAGCAGCAACGCGATCGTCGTGGCCGGCCCGAGCCCGGGCAGCACGCCCACGAGCGTGCCGACGGTGACGCCGAGCATGGCGAGCAGCAGGTTCTGCAGGCTCAGCGCGTGGCCGAAGCCGTCGAGCAGGTTGCCGAGCACGTCCATGTCAGATCGCCAATCTGATCAGGCCCGGCGGCAGCGAGATGCCGAGGAGCCGGTCGAACAGGAAGTACGTGGCCAGCGCCAGCACCAGCCCCACCAGGACGTCGCGGACCGGCCTCCTGCTGCCCAGCACTCTGGCGACGGCCACGAAGAACACGGTGGTCGTCTGCCAGTAACCCGCGGGGACGAGCAGCAGCGCGTACCCCGCCAATGCCCCCACCAGCCACAGCACCGACGGCCAGTGCGTGCTCCCGGCCTCGTCCGGCTCGGACTCCCGCGCGCCGGCCGCGCCGGGCCGGAAGGCCTGGACGACCCCGATGACGGCCACCACGGCCAGCCCGCCACCGACCAGCAGCGGGAACGCCCGGGGCCCCACGGCCTGGTAGCCGTTGCCCTGCGGGATCGCGACCGCCTGGGCCAGCACGACCAGGGCGGCCAGCAGGAAGCCGAGCGAGACGATCCGCTGCGTCACTTGCCGAGCCCCAGCTCGCCCAGGATGGCGGTCACCTGCGTCCGCTGCTCGGCCAGAACCTTGCCGAACTCGTCGCCGGGCGTCCAGTCCTCGGTCCAGTTGTTGCGTTCCAGGACCTTCTTCCAGCACGAGCTCTGGCGGACCTTGTCGAGCAGGCCGATGACGTCCTGCTGCTGCTCCTTCGACAGCCCGGCGGGCGCCAGCACGCCGGCCAGCGTGGAGACCGCCTCGTCGGCCAGCCCGAGCTCCTTCATCGTGGGCGCGTCCACCCCGGCGACCCGCTCGGCGGAGTCCACCGCGAGCGCCCGCAGCTCACCGGCCTGGAGCTGCGCGCGCAGCTCGGCGACGGTGTCCACGCCGACCGTGGCGGCCCCGCTGAGCAGCAGGTTCATGGACTCGCCGCCGCCCGCGGTGGGCACGAAGTTGATCTCCTTGGCGGCGATGCCCCGGCCCTTGGCCAGCCCCGCCACGGTCATCTGCCCGGGCCCGCCGAGCGAGCCGCCCGTCCACTTGACACTGTGCGGCCTGGCCTCCATCGCGTCGAGCAGCGCCTTCAGATCACGGTACGGCGACGCCTTCGGCACCACGATCGCGCTCGGCCCCCGGCTCAGCCCGGCCACCGGGGTGAGCGACGACAGGTCGACCGGCGACTTGTTGTTCACGATGCCGCCCAGCATGGTCACGCTGTCCATGACCATGAGCTGGTACGGATCGCCCTGCTTCTTGGCGAACTGGGCCAGCCCGATCGTGCCGCCCGCGCCGGGGACGTTCGTGACCGTGGCGTCGACGTCGGCCACCTTGCACTCGCTGAGCGCGGCGGCGATGCCGCGGGCCCGCGTGTCCCAGCCGCCGCCCGGGCTGCCCGGGGCCATGATCGACAGGGCCTTGCTCGGATAGCCGCCGTCCGTCTCGGCGCTCTCGCCCACGGCGCAGCCGGTGAGCGTCACGGCCGCGGTCACCGCGACCGCCGCCAGCAATCTGATCTTCATGATGACTCCCGGGGGGTGAGGATCGAAGCGAAGAAGTCCTTGACCGGATCGAGCACCAGCATCGGGTCGTGGCCCACGCCCGGAACGACGTCGAACCGCACGCCGATGCCGTGGGCCTCGAAGTTGTCGCGCAGCGCCCTGAGCCGCTCGATGCGCGTGACGCCGTGGGCGTCGGCGCCGTCCATCCAGTTGGTGTCGCCCGGGTTGTTGATCTCCCAGGTCTCCACGTCGGCACTGCCCACGACCATCTGCACCGGCACCTCGCGCAGCTCCTCCACCCTCGGAGCGCACCCGAACTCCGCCTCGAACCCCTTCAGCCCGATCCACCACGGGCTGCTCGGATCGATGTACGTTATCCGCCCTGGTGCACCGATTGACAATCCGGCGAGCCGGTCCGGGTGCAGGTAGCCGAATCGGTGCACGAACTGGCCGCCTCCCGAGTACCCGTGCAGCAGGAACCGCTCCGCGGCCACGTTGAAGCGCTCGCCGACCTCGTCGACCATGGCCAGCAGCGCGTGGTCGAAGCGGATGTCGCCGTACCTGAGGAACTTGAAGTTGTGCAGGTCGTCGGGGTCCACGATGCCGGCGGGGAAGAGCGGGGCGAGCACCACGCAGCCGTGCTCCTCGGCCCAGTCGGCGAAGTTGTCGCGGTACTGCGGGCCGCGCCGCCCCGTCCCGTGCTGCAGGACGGCCAGCGGCAGGGGAGCGCCGTCCGGGTCGTGCGCGGACGGGACGTACAAGCAGTAGGAGAACCTCTGGTCATATCTCGACGCGAAGACGGTCGTCGCACCCGCCGAGTAGAACCCCGTCGGATGCTTGACCACGTGCAGTGCCTCAGCCATGAGGCGACAGCCTGGGCAAACACGGGATCGTCCACAAGGAGATTGCCGCCAACGCGGTAATGTGCAGGGTGGCCGTCACGCTCCTCCTTGACCCGCCCGGCGCCGGATGCGTCCTCGTCCGGCAGTCGCCGCTGGCCGAGCTGTGCGCCTGCCTGCACGCGCTCGACGAGCCCGGCCACCACCCCGCGAGCGCCGGATACGTCGCGCGGACGCACGCCGTTCTGGACAGCGGGCTGCTGGCCACCGCCGCCGCCTGGGCGCCGCTCTGGGGCGCCTTCCGCGCCCGCTACCTGCTCCCGGTGTCGGCGGGACCCCGGCGTACGCTGGCCGGCGAGCTGCGCGAAGTGGCCGCGCTGCCCATCGGCGACTTCACGGCCATGACCGTGCAGGCCCTGATCGGCAAGAACGACACCGACCTCGGCCCCGAGCTCAGCGACGAGGTGCTGCACCGGCTGCGGCTGATCTCCACCAGCCGCATGGAGATCGGCGCCCGGCTGCGGGCCGACCCTGAGGGGTTCCGGGGCGAGCTGCTCGGCTTCCTCGCCGACTTCGCGGCCGTCGCCTTCGACGAGGAGTGGCCGGCGCTGCGTCCGGTGCTCGACCGCGACGCGGCGCTGCGCGAACGCGAGCTGCGCAGGCGGGGCGCCCTGGCCCTAGCCGGGTTCCCCACCGCCAGCGCGCCGCCGGACGGCCCGATGAGCGGCCCGGTGAGCGGGCAGGTGAACGGGCAGGCGAACGGGCGGCCGCTGCGCATCGTGTTCGACAAGCTGTACAACGCCACCGCCCGGGTCGACGCCGACCGCCCCTGCCTGATCGTGCCGACCGTCCACGGCCGGCCGCACTTCGTGATCAAGCACTTCCCCGGCTACCCGGTGGTGATCCAGTACGGTGCCGACGACGGCGGCCCGGCCACGCCGTCCCTGGAGGCGGCCAGGCGCCGGCTCGCCGCCCTGCAGGACCCGACCAGGCTGCGGCTCTGCTACGCGATCCTGCGCAATCCCGTCGCCACCGCCGAGCTGGCCACCCAGCTCGGCATGACCGCGCCCCAGGTCTCCAGGCACCTGCGCAGGCTGCGGGAGGCCCAGCTCGTGCACACGCACCGGCGCGGCTCGGTCGTCTACTACCAGCTCGACGCCGAGGCCATCGAACGCCTCGGGCCCGACCTGCTCTCCGTCCTGTACCGCTGACAGCCCGCCGTGGACCGGGGGCGGCCCGGCCTATTCGCCGTCCCGTACCGCCGCCGTCGTGGCGGGCGGGGCAGGCACCGCCGCCACGGGCATGCCGGGGAAGGCCGCCGGCTGGGCGGGGCGGAAGGAGTAGGAGCGGGTGACCGCCTCCTGCATGGCCAGCGCGGCATAGCGGCGCAGCACCGCGTCCTGCGCGGCGGCCAGCTCCAGGTAGGCGGCCGTCACCCCGGTCTCCAGGTGCACCGCCAGCTTGACGGCCAGCGTGGCGTTGGAGGGGAAGAACGGCAGCGCGTACGACGCGTCCGGCTCGGCCGGCTTCCCGCCCCGCGTGGTGATGAGCGCGCGCAGCTGGTCGCGCCGGGCCCGGTGGGCGTCGAACGCCGTGCTGATCTTCGCCCGCAGCGCCCCCGACGTCCGCGCGCCGAGCAGCCCGTACGCGAACAGCACCGCGTGCTCGGCGGCCAGCGCCTTGCGCAGCTTCTCGACGTCGGCGTCCGCACCGCTCACGGCCCCGTTCATCGGGACCTCGGCAGGGAGACGACGTGCGCGGCCTCGCAGGCGCCGATGCTGGCGATGAGCTGTGCCACGCCGGGCGAGACGCCGGCGAGCTGGCGGGGCCGCAGGGCCGCCGCCTTGCGCTCCAGCTCCCTCAGCTTCGACAGCGAGACCTTGGCCGTAGAGGCCGACGGGGAGGCTGACGGGGAGGCCGAGGGAGACGCGGATGGCGATCCCGGTGGCGTGGCGGGCGTCGCGACATGTTTGCGCAACGCGGCCAGATGGGCCTGGTGCCGATCTCTGAAGGGCGCCAGCTCGTCCGCCCCACCGGAGATCAGGGAGGAATAGAGCGCCACCGTGCGTTCCTTCTCCGCGATCAGGTCCTTCAGCAGGAGCGTCTCAGGAGAGTCCGTGGGCTGGGGCGGCGGTTGCGCGGGCCCGGTCCCGCTGCAGGCGGTGAGGGCGGCCGCGCTGCCCGCCAGCACGACTCGCCGGGACAGATGACGCGGGCGCACGGGCTCAGACCTCCAGTGACTACGGACGCAGATAGCATCGTACGGGCTAGTGTTCGCGATCGCCGTCAGGCGACGCCCGCCATTCGACCACGACGAGTGGCGCTCTTTCCGTGCCCTCATACGGATAGGGTGTCAACTGTCGTCGCTGGCTGAGCAGCCAGACGGCGCAAGGCCAGTGGCGAGGTCCGCCCGGCTGAGACATGACAATAGGGGAGGTCGATATGGGCAGCGCATCACCCCGCGACCACCTGATGAAGCTCCTTGAGCCCGTGGTCAGCGCGGAGGGCCTCGACCTGGAGGACGTCACGGTCACCCAGGCGGGCAAAAGACGGCTGCTGCGCGTGATCGTCGATCGCGACGGCGGCGTGAGCCTGGACGACGTGGCCGACGTGAGCCAGGCAGTCTCCACGGCACTGGACGACGACGACGCGATGGGCCAGGCGGCTTACACGCTCGAGGTCTCTTCGCCGGGTGTCGACCGCCCACTCACCGAGCCGCGCCACTGGCGCCGCGCGGCCAAGCGGCTGGTCAAGGCGGAGATGAGAGACGGCACCGTGCTTGAGGGCCGGATCGTGGCCGCGGACGAGAGCGGCGTCGACCTCGACGTCGCGGGCGCCGCGCGCCGGCTTGATTATGAAGACCTGACCCGGGGACGGGTACAAGTGGAGTTCCGCCGGCTCGACGACGTCGACGGCGACGAAGGCTAAGGGGGGAGCCGTCGTGGACATCGACATGAGCGTCCTGCGCAGCCTGGAGCGGGAGAAGGACATCTCCTTCGACCTGGTCGTCAAGGCGATCGAGGACGCGCTGCTGATCGCGTACTTCCGCACCGACGGCGCGGCCTCCAAGGCGCGGGCCGAGCTCGACAGGGGCAGCGGCCACGTCACGATCTGGGCGGCGGAGCTGGATGAGGAGGGTGAGGTCGCACGAGAGTTCGACGACACCCCCAACAATTTCAGCCGGATCGCCGCCACCACCGCCAAGCAGGTCATCCTGCAGCAGCTGCGCGACGCCGAAGACGAGATCAACTTCGGCGAGTTCGCCAGCCGCGAGGGCGAGCTGGTCTCCGGCGTCATCCAGCAGGGCAAGGACCCGCGCGTGGTGCTGGTCGACCTCGGCAAGATCGAGGCCGTCCTGCCGCACGCCGAGCAGGTCCCCGGCGAGGAATACGTGCACGGAGAGCGCATCCGCGCCTACGTGGTGCAGGTGAAGAAGGGCCACAAGGGCCCCTCCGTCACCTTGTCGCGCACGCATCCCGGGCTGGTGAAGAAGCTGTTCGCGCTGGAGGTGCCCGAGATCGCCGACGGCACCGTGGAGATCGCCGCGGTGGCGCGCGAGGCCGGCCACCGTACGAAGATCGCGGTCCGCTCCCGCAAGCCCGGCGTCAACGCCAAGGGCGCGTGCATCGGCCCGATGGGCTCGCGCGTGCGCAACGTGATGACCGAGCTGCACGGCGAGAAGATCGACATCATCGACTGGTCCGAGGACCCCGGTGATTTCGTCGGGAATGCCCTGTCTCCCGCCCGCGTTTCCCACGTTGAGGTTCTCGATCTCGACGGGCGCGTGGCGCGGGTGACCGTGCCCGACTACCAGCTCTCGCTGGCCATCGGGAAAGAAGGACAGAACGCCCGGCTCGCCGCGCGACTCACCGGATGGCGGATCGACATCCGGCCCGATACCCAAGCCGAGGATGCCGCCGGTTCCGTAGATGCGTCAACGCGGTAAGCTGGAATATGGTGGCCACGCCGCCCCACAGCGCACCTGTGTGGGCTGCAGGGTTCGCACGGCTAAGTCCGAGCTGCTCCGCCTGGTGCAGGTCGAGGATCAAGTGGTCCCTGACCTGCGAGGACAGCTCCCTGGTCGCGGTGCATCGCTGCATCCGGCCTTGAGCTGTCTGGAGCTTGCCGAGCGTCGCCGAGCGTTCCCGCGCGCGTTCCGCGTGCCGGGGCCGCTTGACGTCTCGCGAGTGCGGGCGCACCTGGAAGGAGAACCACGAAATGTCATGTAGGACGCCGAGTTGATGGGCGGAGTCAGATTGCTATGAGCGCCTGATGAGCACGCGGCGATGAAGACGTCAAGGTAGCGACGGTCCGGACGGCATTAGCCAGCCTCCCGGGCCGAGTAAGGGAGTGCAGTGGCGAAGGTCCGGGTATACGAGCTCGCTAAGGAGTTCGGCGTAGAGAGCAAGGTCGTCATGGCCAAGCTCCAAGAGATGGGGGAGTTCGTCCGTTCGGCGTCCTCGACCATCGAAGCGCCGGTGGTCCGCAGGCTCACCGAAGCTCTGGGTGCATCGAAGGGTGGGCCCTCCAGGGGCGGCGGTTCGCCGTCCAACAAGCCGCAGCCGCCAAGGGCTGCTCCCCGGCCGGCGGAAAGCCAGGCCGGTAACGGTGCTGCGGAGGCGCCTGTCCCCTCCGTCCCACGTCCGGGTCCGGGTCCCAAGCCTGGCCCGCGTCCTGGTCCCGCTGGTCCCGCGGGCGGCGCTCAGCCGCGCCCGCCGGTTCCCATGCCCCACCAGCCGCAACAGCAGCCTGAGGCCGCTCGCGGCGAGACGTCCGGGGCTCCGCAGGCGCGCTTCGAAAGCGCCGCGCCGGCGCGGCCCGCTCCGGGCCCGCGCCCCGGTCCTGCCGCTCGCCCGGGTCCCAAGCCCGGCCCCGCGCCCCGTCCGGGGCCCGGCGGTGGCGAGCGCGGCGGTGAGCAGCGTGGCGACCGCGGTGTCGACCGCGGCGAGCGTGGCGCCCAGCAGGCGCCGCGTCCCGGTGGCGGCCCGCGTCCCGGTCCCGGCCCCAAGCCGGGCCCGCGTGGTCCGCGTCCCGGTAACAACCCGTTCTCGTCCAACGCCAGCGGCATGGGCCAGTCCCGGCCGCCGCGTCCCGGCGGCAACCGCGAAGGCGGCAGCGGCCCGGGTCAGCGCGAGCGTCGCGACGGTCCGCCGCGTGACGGTGCGATCCCGCGTCCGCCGCAGGGCAGGGGCGGCGGCGAGGGTGGTCCTCGTCCCGGTGGCCCGCGTCCCGGCCCGCCCGGTGCGGGTGGTCCGCGTCCCGGCCCCGGTGCCGGCGGTCCCCGTCCTGGTGGCCCGCGGCCCAACCCGATGATGATGCCGCAGGGTCGTCCTGCCGGTCCCGGCGGCGGTGGCGGCGGCTTCGCCGGTCGTCCCGGCGGTGGCGGCACCGGCCAGCGCACCGGCACCGGTGGTCCCGGTGGCGGTGGCGGCGGCTTCGGCGGTCGTCCCGGTGGCGGCGGTCGCGGACGCGGCGGTGGCACCGCGGGAGCCTTCGGGCGTCCCGGCGGCCGTCCCGCGCGTGGCCGCAAGTCGAAGCGTCAGAGGCGCCAGGAGTTCGACAACATGTCGGCGCCGGCGATCGGCGGTGTGCAGGTCGCTCGCGGCAACGGCGCGACGATCCGCCTTCCGCGCGGTGCGTCGCTGTCCGACTTCGCCGACCGCATCGGCGCGAACCCCGCCTCGCTCGTGCAGATCATGCTGCACCTCGGCGAGATGGTGACCGCGACCCAGTCGGTCAACGAGGAGACGCTGCAGCTTCTCGGCCAGGAGCTCGACTACGACATCCAGGTCGTCAGCCCGGAGGAGGAGGACCGCGAGCTTCTCGAGGCCTTCGACATCGAGTTCGGCGAGGACGAGGGCGACGAGGCCGACCTGGCCGCGCGCCCGCCGGTCGTGACCGTCATGGGTCACGTCGACCACGGTAAGACCAAGCTGCTCGACGCCATCCGCAAGACCAATGTGGTGGCGCGCGAGGCGGGTGGCATCACCCAGCACATCGGTGCTTACCAGGTCGCCGCCGAGCACGAGGGCGAAGAGCGGAAGATCACCTTCATCGACACCCCGGGTCACGAGGCGTTCACCGCCATGCGTGCCCGAGGCGCCAAGTCCACCGACATCGCGGTGCTGGTGGTCGCGGCCGACGACGGTGTGAAGCCGCAGACGATCGAGGCGCTCAACCACGCCCAGGCGGCCGAGGTCCCGATCGTGGTCGCGGTCAACAAGGTCGACAAGGAGGGCGCAGACCCGAACAAGGTTCGCGCCCAGCTCACCGAGTACGGCCTGGTGGCGGAGGAGTACGGCGGCTCGACGCTGTTCGTCGACATCTCGGCGAAGAACGGCACGGGCATCGACGAGCTCCTCGAGGCCATCGTCCTGACCGCGGACGCCGAGCTCGACCTGCGGGCCAACCCGACGATGGACGCGCAGGGCATCGCGATCGAGGCGCACCTCGACAAGGGCCGCGGCCCGGTCGCGACCGTCCTGGTCCAGCGCGGCACGCTGCGCGTCGGCGACTCGATCGTGTGTGGCGAGGCCTTCGGCCGCGTCCGCGCGATGCTCGACGACAGTGGCGAGCTGGTCGAGGAGGCCACGCCGTCCCGTCCGGTCCTGGTGATGGGCCTGACGGCCGTGCCGAGCGCCGGTGACAACTTCATCGTGGTCACCGACGACCGCATGGCCCGCCAGATCGCCCAGCAGCGCGCGGCGCGCAAGCGCAGCGCCGACATGGCGAAGTCGAGCCGTCGCCGCACCCTCGAAGAGCTGTTCAGCGACCTTGAGAAGGGTCGCGTCGACGAGCTCAAGCTCATCATCAAGGGTGACGTGTCCGGTTCGGTGGAGGCCCTGGAAGACGCCCTGCTCAAGATCGATGTCGGCGACGAGGTCAGGCTTCGTGTCCTGCACCGCGCGGTCGGCGCGATCACCGAGTACGACGTCAACCTGGCCGTCGCCGACGACAACGCGGTCATCATCGGCTTCAACGTCCGCCCCGAGCCTCGGGCGCGCGACCTGGCCGAGCGCGAGGGCGTCGACATCCGCTACTACTCGGTCATCTACCAGGCGATCGAGGAAATCGAAGCGGCGCTCAAGGGCATGCTCAAGCCCGAGTTCGAAGAGGTCCAGATGGGCACCGCCGAAGTCCGCGAGGTCTTCAAGGTGCCGAAGATCGGCAACGTTGCCGGTTCGCTGGTCCGCTCCGGTCTCATCGTCCGCAACAGCAAGGCCAGGATCATCCGCGATGGCGTCGTCATCGCCGACAACCTGACCGTCTCGTCCCTGCGTCGGTTCAAGGATGACGCGACCGAGGTCCGCGAGGGCTTCGAGTGCGGCATCGGGGTCGGTTACAACGACATCCGGATCGACGACGTGATCGAGACGTTCGAGATGCGGGAGAAGCCGCGCGTGTGATGCGCGGCCGGGCGCCCGGCGGGACATCCGCCGGGCGCCCCTCGCACGTCCTGGCCTGGTCTCCACCGCAGCAGGCCGCTCGTGCGCTCACCACACCAGGCCAAGCGGTGGTCATCAACGATGTATGTGGGTGCTCTGACCCTGGACATCCTGCTCGGCGACGTCCGATCGCTGAAGCAGAAGCGCTCTGTCGTCCGGCCGCTGATCGCCGAGCTGCAGCGCCGTTATCCCAGCATCGCGGTGGCCGAGACCGGCCATCTCGACCTGCATCGCAGAGCTGAGATCGGCGTCGCGGTGGTCTCCGCCTCCGCGGGTAACTGCAACGAGGTGCTGGACGCCTGTGAGCGGATGGTGGCGTTCCGCCCGGAGATCGAGCTGCTGTCGGCCCGGCACCGGCTCTACAACGACGAAGATTGATCGACTGCACGGCCAGGTCGTGCGTGAGGGGGAGCGAACATGGTGGATGCCGCACGAGCGCGCAAGCTCGCCGACCGCATCCAGCAGATCGTCGCCGAGATGCTGGAGCGCCGGATCAAGGACCCGCGTCTGGGCTTCGTCACCGTGACCGACACGCGGATCACCGCGGACCTTCGCGAGGCGACGGTGTTCTACACGGTGTTCGGCTCCGACGCCGAGCGGGCCGACAGTGCGGCTGCCCTCGAAAGCGCCAAGGGGATCATCCGCTCCGAGGTCGGACGCCAGACCGGCGTGCGGTTCACCCCGACGCTGACGTTCAAGCACGACCCGCTGCCCGACAGCGCGCGCCAGCTCGACGACCTGATCAACGCCGCCAGGGCGCGGGACGCCGAGGTGGCGCGCAAGGCCGAGGGCGCCGCGTACGCCGGGGAGTCCGACCCCTACCGGAAGCCCGACGACATCCTGGACGGGGGTCCCGAGCCTGAGATCGTCCCCGAGTCCGGCAAGGACGACCAGGCGTGACGCCCGACGTCCGCGACAGAGCCGAGCGCCCGTCCCACACCCCATCCCATGTGGGCGCGCGTGCGGCCGAGAGCTGCCCGATCCCTGAGGCGGCCTGGGATCGGGCGGTGCAGCTGATCGGCCAGGCCGACGAGATCGCACTGTCCTGTCACGTGACGCCCGACGGGGACGCGCTCGGCTCGATGCTGGCCGTGGGCTTCGTGCTGCGGTCGATGGGCAAGCGGGTCGTGGCGTCGTTCGGCGACCGCCACTTCGCGGTGCCGCGGCTGCTGCGCTTCCTGCCCGGCCAGGAGATGCTGGTGCCGCCCGAGGACTACCCGGCGGCGCCCGACCTGATGATCACCTTCGACGCCTCGACGTTCGAGCGGCTGGGGCTGCTGCGTGACAGCACCGCCAGGGCCCGGGAGGTCGTCGTGGTCGACCATCACCCGTCCAACGAGGGGTTCGGCACGCTGAGCCTCATCGACTCCAAGGCGGCGGCCACGGCCATGCTGGCCGAGCAGCTCGTCTACCGGCTCGGCGGGCGGCTCGACCGCGACATCGCCACCTGCCTGTACGCGGGCCTGGTGACCGACACGGGATCGTTCCGATACGCCTCGACCACGCCGGCCGTGCACCAGATGGCGGCCAGGCTCGTGGCCACGGGGCTGCGTACCGACGAGATCGCCAGGGAGCTGTGGGACCGCTCGCCGTTCGGCTACCTCAAGGTGCTGGCCAGGGCGCTGGAGCGGGTGACGCTGGAGGGGCAGCTGGTGTGGACGTACGTGACGCGGGTCGACCGGGCCGCGTACGGGCTGCCGTACGCGGAGCTTGAGGGGATCATCGACATCGTCCGGCGTACCGACGAGGCTCAGGTCGCGGCCGTGCTCAAGGAGGACGACCAGGGGGCCTGGCAGGTGTCGACCAGGTCCAAGGGCAGCGTCGACCTGGGGGCGGTGTGCGCGGCCCTGGGCGGCGGCGGGCACCACAACGCGGCCGGCTACACCTCGCACGACAGTGTGGAGGAGACCATGGCGAAGTTCAGGCGAGAGCTGGGGAAGGCTTGATGGCCGAGAGCGGTCTGATCATCGTCGACAAGGCGGGGGAGTGGACCTCCCACGACGTGGTGGCCAAGATGCGGCGCATCGCGGGCACCCGTCGCGTGGGCCACGCGGGCACGCTCGACCCGATGGCCACCGGCGTGCTGGTGGTCGGCATCGAGAAGGCGACCCGGCTGCTCGGGCACCTGACGCTGACGGAGAAGGTCTACGAGGCCACGATCAGGCTCGGCGTCAGCACGAACACCGACGACGCCGAGGGCGAGACCACCGCCACGGCGTCGGCTGCGGGCGTGACGGCGGCCGGGATCCGCCAGGGCGTCGCGGCGCTGACCGGCGAGATCATGCAGGTCCCGCCGCAGGTGAGCGCGATCAAGGTGCACGGCGAGCGGGCCTACAAGAAGGCGCGCGCGGGCGAGGAGGTCGAGCTGTCGGCCCGGCCCGTCACCGTGCGGGCCTTCGACGTGCTCGACATCAGGGCCGAGGGCGAGGTCGTGGACGTGGACGCGGTCGTGACCTGCTCCAGCGGCACCTACATCCGCGCGCTCGCCCGTGACCTCGGGGCCGGGCTCGGGGTGGGCGGGCATCTGACGCGGCTGCGGCGCACCCGGGTGGGGCCCTATGACCTGTCACTGGCCAGGAGCGTGGAGCAGCTCGCCGAGGAGTGCGTGATCCTGCCGATCGCCGAGGCGGTGTCGGCGGCCTTCCCGCGCAGGGACGTCACGGCCGAGGAGGCGCGCGTCATCGGGCACGGTGGCCGGCTGCCCGCGGTCGGGCTCGGGGAGGGGCCGATCGGCGTGTTCGGGCCGGAGGGCGAGCTGCTGGCGCTGGTGGAGGAGCAGGGGCGCACGGCCAGGCCGATCGCCGTCTTCGTGTCGTAGCCGCATCCCCGCCCTCGCGGGCTTACGCGAGCTCTAGGCGGGCTTACGCAGGCTACGCGGGCTACGCCGGCTTGCGGGCGACGATGATGTCGCGGACGATCGCCTGGTCCACCCAGTGCTCGAAATCGGGATAGTCCAGCACCTCCAGGCCGGCGGCCCTGAGGATCTCGGCCAGCTCGGCGCTCTTGCCGCCGTAGGTGTTCCAGGCGATCCCCATCGCGCCGTCAGGGCGCAGCAGCTCGGCCCACACCGGGACGGCCTTCCTGAGCAGCTCCAGCGGGCTGCGGGACAGGCCGGTGCCGCCCTTGCTGCCGTGCTGGACGCCGTAGGGGGCGTCGGTGACCAAGACGTCGAACGAGCGCGGCTTGAAGAACTCCCTGCTCCTGAGGGTGTCGGCGTTGACCACGGTCAGGTGCTGCACGTCGCCGGCCTTGACCGACTCCTTCGACAGGCCGAACGTGACATTGAGCCGCTTCCCGACCAGGGCCCGCTCGCGGCGCACCGGCACGGTCTCGGCGGTGTGCTTGAGCCGCTTGTTGCGCAGCCAGGTCTTGACGAAGCCGGAGTAGGCCTCGAAGTCCTTGCCGTCGACGTCGATCCCGTAGGCGTCGTAGCCGTACATGAGGGCCTGGTTGAGTGTCGTGCCGCGGCCGCACAGCGGGTCGAACACCGACAGCCGCTCGCCGAGCCCCTTGCCGCCTGCCAGCACCGTGACGTTGAGCAGCAGCTTGGTGAAGTGCTCGTTGGTCTTGCCGGCGTATTTCTGGATGGTGATCAGGTCGCTGCTCAGCCGGTCGAGGGACTCCATGGTCAGCGGGCGGAGCAGCTCACCTTCGACCCCAAAAATCGCGTAAACAGAGGAAAGGTTTGACAAAAGCGAAATGTCGGGCTGGGAGAGGGGGTCCGGCGTCTCGAACGTCACGTACGGCACGCCGCCGATGACCGTCTCCTCGCTGTCCAGCACCGCCTGGCCGAGGGCGCGGTCGCTGAAGACGGCCAGCTCGCTCTTCGTCAGCCGCACGGAGCTCTCTCCGTAGACGCGGTTGAAGGCAGGCAGGATCAGGAGCGCGTATCGAGGCACGATGACCGATCCTATCCGGCGGCGCGCGGGAGCCCGGCAACCGTCTATACCCCTCTCGATTGGAGGTAACACGGAGGAGCATGGCAGGCTTGTGTGCGATTGATCCGCCACGAGCGAATGGGGCCTAGCGTGCAGGGTTCGGGAAGGTCTGTCGTCACCATCGGCGTGTACGACGGGGTCCACCGCGGACACCAGCGGGTGGTCGAGCGCGCCGTCGGCATCGCCCGCGAGCGAGGGCTGCGCAGCGTGGCCGTCACGTTCGAGCCGCATCCCGACGAGGTCGTGCGCCCCGGGGCGCACCCGCAGCGGCTCACGAGCCTGCGACGCCGGGCCGAGCTGCTGACCGGGCTGGGGGTGGACGAGGTCGACGTGGTGGAGTTCACGCTGGACCTGTCGCGGACCAGCGCGGGGGACTTCGTCCAGAACGTGCTGGGTGAGCGGTTGCGGGCGGCGGTCGTGGTGGTGGGGGAGGATTTCCGGTTCGGGCAGGGCGCCAGCGGCGATGTCGAGATATTGCGGACGCTGGGCGATAAATACGATTTTGAGGTCGAAACTGTGCCCAGCCTTGACGCCATCTCCTCGACCGCGATCCGCGAATCCCTCGTGCGGGGCGACGTCGAGGGCGCCGCGGACCGGCTCGGCCGGCCGCACCGCGTCGAGGGCGTGGTCGTACGCGGCTACCAGCGGGGCCGCCAGCTCGGCTTCCCGACCGCGAACGTCGAGACGCCCCAGCACACGGCCATCCCGGCGGACGGGGTCTACGCGGGCTGGCTGGAGTGCGTGCCCGTGGCGAACCTGCCCACTCTCTACGAGGGCGAGCGGTGGCCGGCGGCGATCTCGGTCGGCACGAACCCGACGTTCGAGGGCGTGCCGCGGACGGTGGAGGCCTACGCGCTGGACCGGGACGACCTGGAGCTGTACGGGGCGCACGTCGCGGTCGAGTTCGCCGCCCGGCTGCGCGGCAACACCCGCTTCGACTCGATCGACGCCCTCATCGCGCAGATCCACGCGGACGTGGACGCCACCCGCCGGCTCACCGGCTGAGCCGTCGCGCCACACGCCGGAGGGCGGCACGGCCCGCGAGTAAAGGATGACCGGTTGTGCCGGACACCGCTTACCAAGTGGTAGCCTTGCATGTCGGCTCTGTAGCGGCGGTGCTGCGCGCTGCCCATGACGGCCTTCACGCGGCGACTGTAGGCACGCACGGTCGTTCGCGCTATTCATCTCATTCGCGCGTGTCCGTAGATTGAAGGAGAGCCGTGTCCCTCGACACCGCTGCCAAGAAGACCATCATCAGCGAATATGCGACGGCCGACGGCGACACTGGTTCGCCCGAGGTGCAGATCGCGCTGCTGAGCAAGCGCATCAGCGAGCTCACCGAGCACCTGAAGACGCACAAGCACGACCACCACAGCCGTCGTGGTCTGCTTCTGCTCGTCGGTCGCCGGCGCCGCCTGCTGAAGTACCTGCAGAAGGTCGACATCCAGCGTTACCGCTCGCTGATCGAGCGGCTCGGCCTGCGCCGATAGCATGAAAGGGAGCGGCGTCCGCGCCGCTCCCTTCTCATATGGGTAAGCCCTGAGAGGCGGCGCGTGGCGACGTGAAACGGCCGCGCGCCTGACGTACAACTGAATATCCGAGACACACAGCCCCCGCGTCCGCTCAGCACCATGCGACCCGCGACGCCTGCGGGCCGGTCCTCGGTAGTGGCTTCCGGTAGGAATGACAGTGATCCTCGACCGGGCGCTTCGATCGAAGACCGGCGCTGCACCTAACGAGGGTGCCGGTGAGAAAAGGGCGCGGGAGACCGACCACAAGGAGGTCCCCCGTGGAGGGTGTCCACACCGCTGAAGCCGTCATAGACAACGGCTCATTCGGCACGCGCACGATCCGGTTCGAAACCGGTCGTCTCGCGCGCCAGGCGGCCGGTTCGGCCGTCGCCTATCTCGACAACGACACGATGGTCCTCTCCGCGACCACCGCGTCCAAGTCGCCGAAGGAGAACTTCGACTTCTTCCCGCTCACGGTGGACGTCGAAGAGCGCATGTACGCCGCGGGCCGCATCCCCGGCTCGTTCTTCCGCCGTGAGGGCCGTCCCTCCGAGGACGCGATCCTCACCTGCCGGCTGATCGACCGGCCGCTGCGCCCGTCGTTCGTCAAGGGCCTGCGCAACGAGATCCAGGTCGTCGCCACCGTCATGGCGCTCAACCCCGACCACCTCTACGACGTGGTGGCCATCAACGCCGCGTCCCTGTCCACCCAGCTCGCCGGCCTGCCGTTCTCCGGCCCGATCGGCGGCGTGCGGGTCGCGCTGATCGACGGCCAGTGGGTCGCGTTCCCGACGCACCACGAGCTGGAGCGGGCCACGTTCGACATGGTCGTGGCGGGCCGCGTGCTCGCCGACGGCGACGTCGCCATCATGATGGTCGAGGCCGAGTCCACCAAGGACACGCTCAAGCTGGTCGCCGAGGGCGCGGTCGCGCCCACCGAGGAGACCGTCGCGCAGGGCCTCGAGGCCGCCAAGCCCTTCATCAAGGTGCTGTGCGAGGCGCAGTCGCGCATCGCACAGGTCGCGGCCAAGGAGACGGCCGAATACCCGGTCTTCCTGGACTACCAGGAGGACGTCTACGCCGCGGTCGAGGCCGCGGTGAAGACCGAGCTCGCCGCCGCGCTGACCATCGCGGGCAAGCAGGAGCGCGAGAACGAGCTGGACAAGGTCAAGGCGCTGGCCGGCGAGAAGCTCCTGCCCGAGTTCGAGGGGCGCGAGAAGGAGATCTCCGCGGCGTTCCGCTCGGTGATGAAGAAGCTCATGCGCGAGCGGGTCATCAGCGAGGGCATCCGCATCGACGGCCGCGGCACCAAGGACATCCGCGCGCTGTCCGCCGAGGTCCACGTGGTGCCCCGGGTGCACGGCTCGGCGCTGTTCGAGCGTGGCGAGACCCAGATCATGGGCATCACCACCCTCAACATGCTGCGCATGGAGCAGGTCATCGACACGCTCAACCCCGAGCGGACCAAGCGCTACATGCACAACTACAACTTCCCCCCCTACTCCACCGGGGAGACCGGCCGGGTGGGCTCGCCCAAGCGCCGCGAGATCGGTCACGGCGCGCTGGCCGAGCGGGCGCTGATCCCGGTGCTGCCCACGCGCGAGGAGTTCCCCTACGCCATCCGCCAGGTCTCCGAGGCGCTCGGCTCCAACGGCTCCACCTCGATGGGCTCGGTCTGCGCCTCCACGATGGCGCTGCTCGACGCCGGTGTGCCGCTCAGGGAGATGGTCGCGGGCATCGCGATGGGCCTGATCGGCGAGGGTGACTCCTACGTCACGCTGACCGACATCCTGGGCGCCGAGGACGCCATGGGCGACATGGACTTCAAGGTCGCCGGCACCAAGGACGTCATCACCGCCCTGCAGCTCGACACCAAGCTCGACGGCATCCCCGCCTCCGTGCTGGCCGGCGCGCTCAAGCAGGCCAAGGGCGCCCGCCTGGCGATCCTCGACGTGATGCAGGAGGCGATCGACTCTCCGGCGGAGATGAACCCGACCGCGCCGCGCATCATCACCATCAAGGTCCCCGTGGACAAGATCGGCGAGGTCATCGGCCCGAAGGGCAAGATGATCAACCAGATCCAGGACGACACGGGCGCCGAGATCACCATCGAGGACGACGGCACGATCTACATCGGCGCCACCGACGGACCGTCCGCCGAGGCGGCCCGTACGGCGATCAACGGCATCGCGAACCCGCACATGCCGGAGGTCGGCGAGCGCTACCTGGGCACGGTCGTCAAGATCGCGGCCTTCGGCGCGTTCGTCTCGCTCATGCCGGGCAAGGACGGCCTGCTGCACGTCTCCCAGATCCGCAAGCTGCACGGCGGCAAGCGGATCGAGAACGTCGAGGACGTGATGAGCGTCGGCGAGAAGATCCAGGTCGAGATCGCCGAGATCGACGGCCGGGGCAAGCTCTCCCTGGTGCCCGTCGAGGTCATCGAGAAGGAGGCCGCCGAGAAGGAGGCCAAGGGCGACGACGGCGACGACGCGCCCGCCCAGCAGGACGGCGCCGCGCCCGCGGCCGCCGAGGAGCGCTCCGAGCGGCCCCGCCGCACCCGTACGCGCGTGCGCAGCACCCGTAACGAAGGGGACGAACGGAACTCGTGACCACCACCACGCTGCACCCCGGCAAGGACGGAGCCGGGGTGGTAAGGCGCACCGTCCTCCCGGGTGGGCTGCGTGTGGTGACCGAGACCATGCCGACCGTGCGCAGCGTCGCGGTCGGCATGTGGGTCGGCATCGGCTCGCGTGACGAGGCCCCCGAGCACATGGGGGCCACCCACTTCCTTGAGCACCTGCTGTTCAAGGGCACCCCCACGCGTGACGCGATGGAGATCTCCGCCTCGATCGAGGGCATCGGCGGTGAGATCAACGCTTTCACCGCCAAGGAGTACACCTGCTACTACGCGCGGGTCCTCGACGAGGACCTGCCGATCGCGGTCGACGTGCTCGCCGACGTGGTGACCAGCTCGCTGGTCACCGACGAGGACGTCGACTCCGAGCGGGGCGTGATCCTCGAAGAGATCGCCATGCACGACGACGACCCCTCTGACGTGGTGCACGAGCAGTTCGCCGCCGCGCTCTACGGTGACTCGCCGATCGGCCGGCCCATCCTGGGCACGGTCGAGTCGATCAACACGCTGGGGCGCGAGCGGATCGCCGAGTACTACCACCGCTACTACCGGCCGCGCCGGACGGTGGTGTCGGTGGCGGGCAACGTACGGCACGAAGAGGTCGTGGAGCTCGTCACCAGGGCCTACGAGCGGGCGGGCGCGCTGAGCGGGCCCGCCGAGTTCGAGCCGCCGCGCACCAGCGGTCCCGGCGCGCGGACGCGGTCCGGCGTCAAGGTGCTCGACCGGCCGACCGAGCAGGCCAACCTGGTGCTCGGCACGACCGGCCTGTCCCGCACCGACGATCGCAGGTTCGCGCTCGGCGTGCTCAACGCCGCGCTGGGCGGTGGCATGTCGTCCAGACTCTTCCAGGAGATCAGGGAGAAGCGCGGCCTGGCCTACTCCGCCTACAGCTACACCTCCGCCTACGCCGACACCGGGCAGTTCGGCATCTACGTGGGCTGCCTGCCCTCGAAGATCGACGACGTGCTCAAGATCTGCCGGGACGAGGTGTCCAGGGTGGTGGCCGAGGGCCTGAGCGCCGACGAGATCATGCGCGGCAAGGGACAGATGCGCGGCGGGCTCGTGCTCGGCCTCGAGGACACCGGCTCGCGCATGTCGCGCATCGGCAAGAACGAGCTGGTCTACGACGAGCTGATGTCGGTGGACGAGGTGCTGGCACGCATCGAGGCCGTCACGCCCGACGAGATCTCCGAGGTGGCCGCCGACGTGCTCAACCGGCCGCTCACGCTCGCCGTGATCGGCCCGTACGGCGACAAGGACTTCTCCGACGCCCTGCGCTGACCTGGAGCCGCTCTCCGCCGATTCGTCGGTGACCAGGAAAAACGGTCCGAGAGCGGCCGGATTTCCGGTTGGTATAGGGTTGACGGTGTGATCAAGGTAGGTGTGCTCGGTGCCCGCGGTCGCGTGGGTGCCGAGGTGTGCAAGGCGGTCGAGGCGGCCACCGACATGGAGCTGGTGGCCGCGCTCGACAAGGACGACTCCATCGAGGGGCTCGAAGGCGCCGAGGTGGTGGTCGACTTCACCCATCCCGGTGTGGTCATGGGCAACCTCGAATGGGCGATCTCGCACGGCATCCACCCCGTGGTGGGGACGACCGGGTTCGACGAGGGCCGCCTCGAGACCGTGCGTGGCTGGCTGGCGGCCGCTCCCGGCACCAACTGCCTGATCGCCCCCAACTTCGGCATCGCGGCCGTCCTCATGATGCACTTCGCGCAGCAGGCGGCCAGGCACTTCGAGTCCGTCGAGATCGTCGAGCTGCATCACCCCAACAAGGCCGACGCCCCTTCCGGCACGGCTCGCCGCACTGCTGAGCTGGTGGCCGAGGCGCGCAGCAAGGCCGGGCTCGGTCAGATGCCCGACGCCACGAGCACGGCGCTCGACGGCGCCCGCGGCGCGGAAGTCGGCGGGGTGCACGTGCACGCCGTGCGGCTGTCCGGGCTGATCGCGCACCAGGAGGTGCTGCTCGGCGGCGACGGCGAGATCCTGACGATCAGGCACGACACGATGAGCAGGTCGGCGTTCGCGCCCGGCGTGCTGCTCGGCGTGCGCAGGGTGGGCGAGCTGCCCGGCCTGACCGTGGGCCTGGAGCCGTTGCTCGACCTCTGACCGTCGCGCCCTGACCCTCGCGCCCTGACCGTCGCGTCTTGGCCGTCGCGTCTTGGCCGTCGCGTCTTGGCCGTCGCGTCTTGGCCTTCGCGTCTTGGCCTTCGCGTCTTGGCCTTCGCGTCTTGGCCTTCGCGTCCTGGCCTTCGCGTCCTGACCTTCGTGCACCGACCTCTGCGCGCCGACCTTTGTGCCGCCGCCTGGGGCGGCGCACACGACGTGCCCACCACCAGCAGGTCGTGGGCACGCCGTGAGGAGAGGGTCCCGGCTCCGCACAGCCGGGCCTACGATCATCAACCCTAATACGATCAGCGACATCTGCCCGAAACATGAGATCGTGTCGGCATGGTGCGATGGGCTGAGGCCGCCGACCTTTCTGAGCTGGTATCCGTAGAGCTGGCCGCTGATCGGCTTTTCGAGCAGGTAGGCATCGTATTTCCGCCTGGTACCACCATGATCGAAGAGGTGGACGACCCTGAGGTCGTGCTGGTCGAGGGGGAGCCGCCGGCCGGGTTCGCGCTCATCGGCTGGGTGGACGGCAACCTGCATCTCGACCAGCTCGCCGTGCATCCCGAGAGCATGCGCCAGGGGATCGGCGGGCGGCTGGTGACGGCGGTGATCGAGCACGCGCGGGCGGCGGGCGCACCCGCGGTGACGCTGACGACGTACCGGGACGTGCCGTGGAACGCGCCGTGGTACGAGCGGCACGGCTTCGCGGTGATGCCCGAGGCCGAGTGGGGGCCCGAGCTGCGCGCGCTGGTGGAGCACGAGCGGGAGCTGGGGATCGAGGTCGCGCCCCGCGTGGTGATGCGCCGCTGACCGTCAAACGGCTTTTGGCGCCACTGACCGCCGGTCGGCCCGGTGTGCCGCTGACCGTCAACCGGCCTCAGGCGATGTTGACCGCCGGTCGGCCCGATGCGCCGCTGACCGTCAGCCGGCCGCTCCGCGGCACGCTGCGGGCTCACAAACCGCGGTCCTGCGGCCGGTGGTCCGATGCGCTCTGAACCAGTCCACCGCATAGTCCACGGCGGTGGCCAGCGGGAACAGCCGCGCCTCGGCCGCACCCACCCGCCCGTGCCGTACCGCGCCGGTCCGGTCGAAGTCCGCGCCCAGGGCGGCGAAGTCGCCGGAGTCCACGTCCACGTCCGCGAACTCGCACCAGCCGGGGCCCTGTCCGTCGTCCACCACCGCGCGATACCGGCGGCGTGGCGGGTCCGGACGGTAGCGATATTCGGCCAGATGGAAGGCCGTGCACTTGTCGTAGCCGACGCCGGCCAGCAGCACCAGCGCCCCGGCGTCGTAGAGCCGGGCGAGCGGCGACCGCTCCCCGAGCAGGCAGTCGCGGGCGTGGCCGTCGATGATCGGCGGGGCCTGCGGGCCGATGGCGGCGAACGACGTCTGCGGATGCGCGCTGCGAAGGGCGCCGGGCAGAGTGCGTACGTGCTCGGCGATCCGGCCCATCAGGTTGGTGGGGGTGGAGGCGGGGTCGTAGGCCGGCATGCGGGAGCGGTAGGAGGCCACTTCGTCCGCGCCCATTCCGGCCACCGCGGCCCGATATAGGGGCGACGTATCGGAATTGGCGGACGTGCCGGTGGGGACGACGAGCGTGCCGTCAGCGCCGAGCCGGTTTCTCAGAGCTCCGGCTACCGTGGCCGCCCCGCCGTCGCACCGGCCGATACTGCGAAGCGAAGAGTGCAGCAGGATGACCTGCCCGAATTCAATCCCAAGGGTCGCCAAGTCATCCCACAATCGGGCAAATCCCACCATCCTTGATCTATCGCTCCTTGATGTCGGCGTATGGTCACACCGAGGGGCATAGGTGAGTTGCCTGCCCTATTTCCCCTCATTGGGCCCTTACTTAATTGAGTGATCACGATAGACGTTTAGCGCCCCGTAACGGTGGTTTAGTGCACGTCCAAAATTTGCTCAGCTGGGCCGCCGCTGGAATCGTCCCCTATACTTCGACGGGTCTCAAGCCGCAATGTCTTGGTAAGCAGTCCCTTTCCCAACCAGCAAGAGGCGGGTTGTCGCCGTGCCCCACCTTACCCGTGACCGTAAGGTCAGGACCGAAAAGGTGCAGGGTGGGGCGGGGGGGCAATTGCATGAGATCCCGGTTTCTTCAAGGAAGGCTAGATTTGCCCTAGTATGGGCAGGTTCAGCCATTTCCACGATCGGCACGCGCACGCTCGGCGTCGCCTATCCGCTGCTGGCGTTGGCGCAGACCAAGTCACCGACCGTCGCGGGCTTGGCCGGGTTCGCCCTGACAATCCCCATCCTGGTGTTCTACATCCCAGGCGGGCTGCTGGTAGACCGAATATCGCCGCGCCGGATCATTCTGTGCGCGGAGTTCGGACGGTTGCTGAGCGTGGCCTCCGTGCTGATCATGCTGCCGTTCGAGGGTCCGTCGCTCACGCACCTCCTCGCGGCGGCGGCGGCGGAGGGCACGTTGTGGGTCCTCTACACACTGGCGGAGGCGGCGTTGCTGCCATCCGTGGTGCAGCCTGCCCTGATGCATCAGGCGCTGGCCAAGAGCGAGGCCGCCAGCCATGTCGCCGCGATCGCCGGCCGCCCACTCGGCGGTTATCTCTTCGCGGTCGGACGCTACATCCCTTTCGCGCTCAACACCGTGCTGTTCTTCGTCTCGTGGAGCCTGCTCTTCGGCTGGCGCGGTGGGTCCGGGCGGCGGCCCGCCGGGCCATCTCTGTGGCGCGATCTGACCGGGGGTTTCCTCGCGCTCAAGCAACTGCCCTTTCTCGGTAGCTCGATCATGGTGACCACCTTCACCAACCTGATGGTGAACGCGCTGATCATGGTCTTCGTCGCCGGATCCGCAGGCATGGCCTCGCTGGACATCGGGCTCGTGCTCGCGGCCGGCGGGGCGGGCGGCGCGGCGGGCTCCATCCTGGCCTTCTACCTACCGCCCGTACGGCACGTGCTGCAGATCCACATGTGGATCTGGGTGCTGGGGCTGTCGCTGGCCGCGTTGGGCGCGGCCCTCGGGGAGAAGTCGTGGTTCTTCGCCTTGGCGCTGTTCGTCACCGGCGTGGGCGGGGCCTTGAGCAATGTGGCGATCAGATCGGTGGAAGTCCACGCGGTGGATCCCGGGACGCTGGCTCGGGTCGTGGGCGCCTCGCGCCTGTCGTCGCATGGCGCGCTCTGCCTGGCCGCTCCGCTGGGCGGCCTGCTGGTGACGTGGGGCGGCGTGGAAAAGGGCTCGCTGGCCTTGTTCGGTGTCATGCTCCTCGTGGCGCTGCTGGTCGGCGTCATCGGGCCGCTCCGCAGACGCCTGACCCCGCCGCTGCCCGACCTGTTCAAGAAGGAAAGCCTCATGGTCGGCTAGACCCGGCTGTCGGCCAGCCGTATGGCGTCTTTCGCCAGATGCTCCGGCAACGCCGGCCCTTGCGCGTCGATCGCCCGTTTCGCCAGGTCCACCGCTGACACGGTCTTGCCGGCGAGCTTTTCGACCTTGGCGGCGTACCACAGGAGGGGGCCATGGTCTTCGGTCTCGGCCAGAGCCTCCACCATCTCCTGCTGGGCTTCCTTGATGCTGTTGGTCTCGGCGAGCGCGAGTGCGTGCGCGCCCTTGGCGAACGGCCAGTGGAGCGGCCGGGCGCGGTCGAGATCGCGGAGCGCGGCGGTGGCCCGGCCCATGCCGGCCAGGATCTGGCCGCGGCTGAGCAACGCGTCGGTGTTGTCGCCCTCTCGGTCGAGCACGCCGTCGAGCACGCCGACCGCCGCGTTCGGATGGCCGCCGTGCCACAACGCCCAGGCCAGCTCCGTCTGGATGGTCAGGTCCGCGGGCACGCGGACCATCGCGGCCCGCAGGTCGCGTACGGCATCGGCGGGGGAGCCCTGGGCCAGCCGTAGCCGCCCGATGGCCGTGAGCAGGAGCCCGACGGAGGCCGCCGCTCCGGCGGTCTCGAAGCTCTTGGCGGCGGTGCTGTAACGGGAGATGGCGGCGACCAGGTTTCCGCGCTCGTAGGCGACGTTGCCGAGCAGAGATTCGATCCGCGCACGCAGCCGCAGGTCGTCCTCTCTCGACCGGGCCAGGGCCTCGTCACCCAGCTTGGCGGCCAGCACGAGATCGCCTTCGCGCAGGGCCGCCTCCGCCTCGCGCAGGAAATCCTCGGGCCGCAGCTGCTCCAGGGGCGGGTCCACCTGCTGGTCACCCTGCTCGACGGGCTGGAGCAAGCGGTCGTAGGCCAGCTCGTACGAGCTCTCGCCCCCGCGCTCGTCGGCGCGGAGCAGATGCCGCTTCACCAGCAGGGCCACCGCGCTCCTGCCGACTCCCGCCATCCTGATGGCGCTCTGCCGGATGAGGCGCCCGCCGCCTGCCCGGTCGGAGAATGTCAGTCTCAGCCACGTTCGCAGCCGCCGGTCGTCGCCGTCGAACCGCCTGGCGGCGATCTCTCTGAGCTCCCTGTCGTAGTGCTCGGACAGTGCCTTGTCGGCGTACTGGAGCACGTCGCTCTTCGAGATCTCGACGGTGTCGGGGGACAGCGTGTGCCACAGAGACTCGCAGACGACCTGAAGCTGGACCGGCTCGACTCCTTGCGGCTGCAGGAGCGGGTCGGAGCGAGTCCGGATCTTGACGAGGTCGCGTACCATCAGCTCGGCCGCGCCCTTGGCGTACACCCGCCCGGTGCCCAGGATGGGCTTGGTCACCGCCTCCAGTGCGCCTTCGGCGCTCAGCGCCTCCAGCGGAAAACGTTCCCGATCACCACAGGACAGGTCCCGTTCGTACTGCAGGAGGTCTGTCAGCCGGTCGGCGCGAACGGACAGCAACAGGCGCAGGCCGGAGTCCGCGCGCAGCGCGTCGGCGAGCTGGCCGAAGAACCAGTCGCGGTAGCGCTGGTGCCGTGCTCCGGCGACGAAGAGCTCCTCGATCTGGTCAATCGCGATCAGGGTGCGGGTCGCGTCGCCGTGGGCGTCGAGCTTGATGGGCCGTGACCGCAGGAACGCGGGGATCGTCACGCCCAGGAGCCGGGTCGGCGGCGCCAGCGGGGACCAGGACATCAGCAGGGCCAGGATGTACGGATTGTGCGAGGCCAGCGCGGCGCGCGGAAAGGTCGATCCGTATGACACCCGGCCGATGGGGAGAACGTCCACGCTGTTCGGATCGATGAGTGGTAGGACGCCTGCCTGTAACAGCGAGCTCTTCCCGATGCCGGAGGCACCGTACAGCACGGTCAGCCGCTGCGACTGCCACAACTTGCAGATCTTGCTGGCCTCTGCGTCGCGTCCGAAGAATTTGTGGCTGTCCTCAGAACGAAAGGCGCGTAACCCTTTGTACGGTTCCGGCGCCGCCGGCTGTGCTCTCATGCCGGAAGTCATCATGTCGGTTCCATCCGCAGCCGCGTTTCACCACTCATTTCCTCCCTGGCCATGAAGGAGGATCGACATTTTCGCACGTGCGGCGGTGCCAGCACATCCTCCCCAGGGAGAAGGGTGCCTTTTCGGGCACACCTTCTGCGCCCGATTCATGCCCTACTGGTGGGCAATGTCAGAGTATGTACTAGATCGAATTCTGGAAGGCCGCCATCTGCTCCTTGTCGTCGCTCAGGCAGGACGCCACCGCCGCACGCAACGCGGCACTCTCCATTTCCTGCAGATTGTGCAGGGAGACGAGGGAAACGTCGATCAGCGCGCTGGATCCGTACTGTCCATCATGCATGTGCGCTCCATCTGTTTCGGGCCACCCGAATATCCACATGACATACAGGCGCTCATGGACGTGCGCATCGTCGTGCTCGACCAAGATCGCGAGAGATTCTTATTATGATTCTGTGATAAGCGGGTTCACTAATCAACCTCTAGGATGGGTCTGAGATCAGCGACTCTTCTGGCGTGGAAGCGGAGGATCGACGTGGCGGAAAATTCGCACTCCATGCCGGCGCAGGTGCCGAAGGTCTGGGAAAAGGTGCCCAAGCGCAATCCGACCTTCACCGGCCGTGCGGATCTGCTCACCGCGCTCAGGAAGAGCATCAACACCGTCACCGCGGTGGTGGCGCAGCCCCAGGCGTTGCAAGGTCTCGGTGGAGTGGGCAAGACCCAGCTCGCGATCGAGTACGCCTGGCAATATCGCGCCCACTACGACCTGGTCTGGTGGATCTCCGCGGACCAGCCGGTGCTCGTGCCGTCCGCGCTGGCCGGCATGGCGCAGGCGCTCGGGCTCCCGCCCGCGGACACCACGGGCGTGGAGCAGGCCACGCAGGCGGTGTTACGCACCCTGCAGAGTGGTGTCCCTTTCCGCAGCTGGCTGGTGATCTTCGACAACGCCGAAGAGCCCGACTACATCAAGGACTTCATTCCCAGAGGTCCCGGCCACGTCCTCATCACCTCGCGTAATTCGCGCTGGAGCGACCACGAGGCCACCATTCAGGTGGACGTGTTCCGGCGCGAGGAGAGCGTGGGATTCCTCAAAAAGCGTCTGCGCACGTCGGTGACCGAGTCGCAGGCCGATCTCCTCGCGGAGAAGCTCGGCGACCTTCCGCTCGCGCTCGAGCAGGCCGCCGCGTTGCTGGCCCGCACGCTGATGTCGGTGGAGGAATACGTCTCGCTGCTGGAGGAGCAGACGGGCCGGCTGCTCAGCCTGGAGAAGGCGCCGACCTACCCGCAGTCCATGACCGCCGCCTGGCAGCTGTCGGTGTCCCAGCTCGAAGACCGGATCCCCGAAGCGGTGGAGCTCCTGCGGTGCTGCGCCTTCTTCGGGCCCGAGCCCATCCCGCGCGACGTCTTCCGCCGCGGCAACCGGGTGGTCGGCGCGCGGCTATCGCGGATCCTGTCGGACACGATCCTGCTGACCAACGCCCTGAGCAACCTCGAACGCTTCGCGCTCGTCAAGGTGGAGCCGTCCACCCGCACCCTCCAGGTGCACCGCCTCAACCAGGCGCTGCTCCGCGACGAGACGCCCGAGAAAGATCGCGGCGAGCTACGCCACGAGGTGCACCTGCTGCTCGCGGGCAGTGCGCCGAACGATCCGGACGAGACGAGCAGGTGGCCGAACTTCGAGGAGCTCCTCGCCCACCTGGAGCCGTCCGGAGTGATCGAATGCGTCGAACCCAGCGTCCGTAAGTTCGCCCTCGACCTCGTGCGTTACCTGTATGTGCGAGGCAGCTACAAACCGGCCGAGCGCCTGCTGGACCAGTACATCCAACGCTGGTCGGAGGTGAGCGGCGCGCAGCACTCCGACGTCCTCGTCGCCCGCATCCACCTGGGCAACATCTACCGGGCCCTGACCTTCTACACCAGGGCGTACGAGATCGACTCGCAGACCCTGGAGATGATGCGCGAGACCCTCGGTCACGAGCACCCCGAGACGTTGTGGGCGACCAACAGCTACGCCGCCACTCTCCGGGGCCGGGGAGAGTTCCTGCGCGCGCGGGAGGTCGACCTGGAGGCGCTGGAGATCTACGAGCGGCTGTTCGGCGACGAGGACATCCGCACCCTTCGCACCCGCAACAACGTGGCCGTCGACTACGCCCTGACCAGTGACTACCCCTCCGCGCAGCGGCTGCTCCAGCAGATCTACCTCTACGTGAGCGGCGCGGAAGGCGTCGGCCGGCGCTTCCTGCTCGGCGTCTGGAGCACCCTGAGCCGGGCCGTGCGGCTGAGCGACCGTTTCCAGGTGGCCGCGGACATGGGCGAGGAGGCCTACACGTACGGTGTGGCGCAGCTCGGAGACGATCACCCCACCACCCTGCTCGCGGCCAAGGACTACGCCATCTCCCTGCGCCGGGCCGGTCGGCTGGCCGAGGCCCTGGAGCTCATGCGGGACACCCACACCCGGCTCGTACGCCTCTACGGAGACGGCCACGCCGACACGATGGCCGCGGCGCTGGGCCTGTCCAACGCCCTTCGCGCGGTCGGCGAGCTGGAGGAGGCACTCCAGGTCGCCGAGCGCGGGCTCAAGCACTATCCCGAGGTGTTCGGCGACGATCACCCCTTCACCCACGCCAGCAAGATCAACCTTGCACTGCTGGCCCGGCTGAAGGGCGACCCCGCCAAGGCGCTGAGCATCGACCGGGACGCTCTGGCCGGCCTCACCGCGCGTGTCAGCCGTGACCACGACTACTCCGTCACCTGTGCCCTCAATCTCCAGAACGACCTGGCCGCGCTGGGCGATCACGAGGAGGCCCGCCGGGTGGGCGAGGAGAACTACCAGCGCATCCAGACCTACTTCACCCCCGACCACTACCTCAGCCTCGTCTGCGCCGCCAACCTGGCCCTGGACCTGCAGGCGACGGGCGCGGAGGAGGAGGGCAAGCGGATGCTGGCGGACACGGTGCAACGACTCAACGCGGCCCTCGGGCCCGAGCACCCCGAGGCGCTCGCGGTGGCGGCCGGCGAGCGGCTCAACTGCGACTTCGACCCGCCGCCCATCTGATCAGGAGTTGGTCTTGACCCAGGTCTGCCTGTGCAGCTCGGACTGCCGGCGGGCCTGGGCGGCGGCGGTGGGCGTCACCGACTCGCTCCGCCAGCGGCCGAGCGTGTCGCGCAGCGTCGCGACGAAGCGCGTGCCGGCCTTCGTCAGCCCGCCGCTGTCCAGCAGCGCCTCGGTGACCTGGTGCGCGGCGTCGCGCCAGCGGGCGAACTCGACTTGGGCGTGCGGTCCGCGCCCCGGGTCCCGCAAGTGGTGCCGCCAGAAACCGGCGACGGCGGCGTGCGCGTACGCGCCGTGCAGCAGCCCGAAGAGCGGTCGCGGATCGGGGCGCCAGGGCGCGTAGTAGCGGCGGCCGTCGTCGGGCTCGACCAGGTCCACCACCTCGCTCAGCGCGTTCAGCTTGGCATGCTGGAGCTCGTGGGCCAGCGTGAGTGCCATGCCCATGCCGTCGATCGGGTCGGAGAGCGCGATCGTGCCGAACGTGTCCCGGGCCGACGCGCTGTGCTGGTCGAGCGAGCGGGGGACCACGGGCGTGAGCACCGACACGGCCGTGGCGATCTCTTCCGCGACCGTCCGGTGCCGGACCCGCAGGATCCGCCACGCCTCGCGCAGGTGCTCGGTCCAGCGCTCCCGGCGGTCCTCCGCCAGGCGCCCGCCCACGTCGTCTCCCGGCCAGCGGTAGGGGTCGAGGTCGTCAATGGTCATGAGCACGCCCGCCGTGACGGTGATCCGGTGCAGGACCTGCCAGCCCGGACCGTCACGCGACGGGTCGACCCGGCACGTGTGATCGGCCAGGCGCAGCTCGGCTCCGGTCTCCGCCGGCTCGACCACCACCCGTGCCACCTCCGGCAGGTCGGCCGGCAAGGTCAGCAGGCCGAGCGACGGCAGCATGAGCGCGCCGCCACCGACCGGCGCGTCCAGGGTGCGGGCGCTGCGGGTGCGCACGGCCGCGGCCAGTGCGAGCGCCGCCAGCCGGCCCGGATCGCCACCGCCACCGGGGATCGCCCGGCAGGTACGCAGGGCCCACGCTCCCACCGCGGGATGGCGCAGGCACCGGTCGACCTCCTCGGGCGAGTCCGCCTCCATCTCCGACAGCGCCTCGTAGGCACGCGTCACCAGATCGGCGTGCGGGTGCCCGACCCTCCGGGCCTCCGTGACGAGCAGCCGTACCAGCAGGCGGTGTTTGCTGGCCTGCGCGGAGCACAGCTCGGCCACGGCCCGCGCGCCGCCGCCACCTGTGGCCAGCGTGGAGAACGCGGTTGCGGAGATACGGTGTGGAGCGGGGGTCATCCCACGCCTCGAAACCGGGCCATGTCCCGCTCGCAGGTCGCCCGGATATAACTGATCAGCCGGTACAGATCGGGGCAGTAGACCGACGGCTCGGCGAAGCCGGTGGCGGGGCGGTAACGGTGCGCGTACAGACCGCCTCCACAGGTGGAGACGATGTCGCAACGGCGGCACACGGACGAGAGCGCCAGCTCGCCGATCTGCCTGGCCACGATCGACGGGTGCCGCAACGCCTCGTCCAGGCTGTGGGCGAGCACGTGCAGACGGGTGTCGGGAGCGCCCTGGTAGGCGCTCTTCAGGATGTCCGACTGCTCGATGCTGCCGTCGGTCTCGATCACGACCATGCGCACCGGGGACAACCCGATGGTCTCGGCCCGTGAGGCGCTGCCCATCAGCAGCCGCATGATCTCCCGGAACATGCGGATGTCGGTCTGCAGCACCGGGCTGCCGTACCATCGGTCGAAGATCGCGATCAGCCAGTCCGCGTACGGGGTCTCCGGCGAGCCGGGAACGCGGAAGGGCGGCGGCACCGCCCAGTTGCCGTGCGGCAGCAGGAAGTCGACCGCCGGCGGGTCGAACTCCAGCAGGGCCTCATACGTACGCACCGGATCGTTGCGCACGTCGACCGTGCACAGGATCCCGCTGAACAGATGGTGGTAAGGCCCCGCGGTGAGCCGCCGCAGCGACTCGCTGACCTGGGCATGGCTGCCTCGGCCGGTGGCGAAGCGGCGGTGCCGGTCGTGGGCCTCCTCGTAGCCGTCCAGGCTCACCCCGACCCGGATCTCCAGCGACTCGAAGAGCCGCAGGTACGCCTCGTCCAGCCGGAGCGCGTTGGTCTGAATGTTGACGTTGACCCGGGTGCCCGTCGCGACCGCGCCCCGGATGCCGCGTACCAGGCGGGAGATGAGCTCGGTCCCCGCGAGCAGCGGCTCGCCGCCGTGCAGGATGACGTCGATCTCCGGCAGGTCGTGGCGGGAGGCGTGCTCCGCGATGCGTTCGATCGCGCGGTCGGCGATGGCGTCGGACATTCTGCGTGGCTGGTCGCGCCAGCTCTGGTCCGCCATCTCGTAGACGTAACAGTGGCGGCAGGCCAGGTCGCACCGGCTGTGGATTTTCAGGATGAACTGCTGGAATCCCAGCGGCTCCCACCCGCTCACCAGCAGCGCGTCGACGTCGAGGAATTCCGGGAAACCTTGTGTGAGCAGCGGTTCCGATTCAGGGCTTCCTAACAACGGCTACCCCTTGTGTGTCGTGCGCCCCATACTGCGCTCCCCAAGGAAGGGCGCTGGACCCCGGTCTCTATGTCTCACGCCTTCGATGGCGAGTCAAGATTAATGCCTATTGGCGGCATTTTCCTCGTGGAAATACAGCAATTCCTCGAAGAACAGGTAAAGCTCATCGATTTTGGTGATCACCGGCAGCCAGTCGTACGTGCCGAGGCCGTCGCGGTGCAGCGGTGACAGCAACTGGGCGGTCGCTCTGAGCGCGCCGGCGGGGATCTCACCGGCCGGGATCTCGACGGTCACCGTTTGGGCCACGCCGTCGCGGAAGGCCAGCGCCAGCGGGTGCCGGTGCCCGCGGACGCCGAGCGCCTCGAGCGCGAGCTCGGCAGGCTGCGTGGAGACCGCGCCGCCGGCCAGCCGGAGCGCGGCCGGATTGGCCAGCGCCACGAGGACACGCAGCTCGGGCGGCAGGTCGCGGAGCGCGCGCGGCTGCCGGTCCGACTCCGCGTGCCGCTGACCGCGGGCCAGGAGCAGCAGCACCTCGGGTACGCCCGCGTGCAGCCCGCGCAGCACCTCCGGGACGCAGCGCGAAGGCGGGCGGGCGGTGTCGGCCAGGCGGCGGGCCATGGCCTGGCGGATCAGCGCCAGCGGCTCCTCCAGCATGCTCTCCAGCAACGGGGAGAAGGCGTTGTCCGGATCCCCCTGGAGCGCGTGGGCGTAGCGGCCGACGGGATCGGGAGACAGCGGATCGGCCTGCGCCTCGCGGGCCAGCCGGTCGAGATCGCGCGCGGACTCCAGGCTCGCTCCCGGTCGGTTCACCTTGATCGACAGCAGCCTCCGTCCGAGGAGCACCCCGCCGGCGGCCGTGGCAACGGCCGCCGCTACGAGCACCGCCGTCAGCGGCATCGAGTTGAGCAAGGCGATCGAGAGCAGCGCCACTGTCGCGATGGCGAGTCCGGCCAGCCAGCCGAGCGTCACCGAGCGCCCGCGGACGACGTCGGCGCGGCTCTTCCTGAACTCCTCCCAGTCGGCCGCGGCCCGTGCGGCCCTGGCCTCATCGATGCGCGCCACCAGTGTCGCGCGCCGGGCCGGCCAGTCGGGACGGGTCCGCTGCTGCTCGCGTTCGAGCCGCTCGGACAGCTCGGCGAGCTCCCGCCGCAGCGCGTCGGCTTCACGGCGGCGCTCGGAGTTCAGGCCGTCGAGCTGGGCCTGCAGCTCCCGTAAGGTGCTGTCGAGCACGGCCGGTTGACCGGCCTGGCCGGGCATGGCGGCGATCCGCTCGACGAGGCCATGGAGCCGGCGGACAAAGGCGGCCGAGCCGTCGGCCACCAGGACCTCGTGCATCGCGCCGCGCAGCACGGTCAGCACCGGCGGGCTGACATATCCGGTGACCACCAGAGCCGTGAAGGCCGATCGGGCGCCGGAGCCGACCAGCTCGGCCGCGTTGGACGCCTCGTCGTCGTAGAACATGGCCTCGGACAACCTGATCACAGCTCGCGGATTGCGCGCGCCGGGCACGTGGAACGAGGTGATCCGGTCGCGTTCCTCGACCCGCTCGGCGCTCAGCCCCATGGCCCGCAGCTCGCTGTCGACGAGCATGGCCACGCTGGGAAGACCGGGAGCGCGGCTGTCCTGGGTCGAGGCCGCGGCGACCTGCTCGGCCTCGATCGGCGACGGCGGACGGGCGGCCTCGAAGCCGGCCCAGGCCAGCTGCAGGAGCAGGCGGATGTTGCCGCCGCTGTGACGCAGCAGCTCCAGCAGTCCCGACTCGGTGAACGGCCAGATCCCCTCGGAGGGCGTCCGGCGAGTGGCCCCGATGTACGCCGCCAGCACCTGACGGGCCTCGTCCGGCGTGAGCGGCAGCAGATGGCAGGCCCCGGCGCCGATGCGCTGGCGCAGATCAGGTGGCATGCCGTGCCAGCCGGCCTCGCTGGTGACGAGGACGAGCAGCCCGCGGGCCTGCGGGACGACCTCGACCAGGCCCTGCAGGAGGCCGATGTTCGCGGGCACCGGGTCGCCGTCCATGAGCAGGAACTTCTCGCACTGATCCAGCACGACCACGAACGACCGCCCGCCCCTGGTGACCAGCGTGGTCAGGAGCTGCAGGCCGTAGCGGCAGGTGAGCGGGTCATCGATCTGCTCGCTCACCCCGATCGCACCTGCGGCGTCGGGCGTGATCGGCCGGCCGCACAGCCAGTCGTAGGCCGCGTCGGAGAAGTCGGGCCTGATCAGGTAGTCCAGCGCCCGCTGGAACTGCGGCCAGTCGACCGCCACCGCGGCGATCTCCTTGGCCTGCTCCTCCAGCACCTCGCCGTCCTCGATCACGTCCAGCACCCTGACGCGCTCCTTGCCGATGAGCTGGTCGTCGCCACCGGCCCCGTGCGCGGCACGGGCGGTCAGATCGCCTTTGAGCGCGGCGCGGTAACTCAGGCTCAGGTCGGCGAGGAGTTCGCGCGGAAGCTGGGCGACCAGGCTGCGGTAGGCCGCGACGAAGTCGTCGTCCTGGAACCGGAGGTAGAGCTGGATCGCCTGGGAGTCCTCGCCGTTGACGTAGGCCATCATGTGACGGGCCGCGTGCGTCTTGCCGATGCCGTGGGCGCCCCACAGGCAGCTGAGGCCGCCGTCACCGGGGAACCCGCGCAGGTACGTTTCGGCCAGTCGGAGTGCCCCGCGTACACCGGGAAGGACGACTGTGGGGATCTGCCGGGCCCAGTCGTTCAGGAAGTCCGGCCGCGAGGTCTCTTCTGCGGTGGAGATGCCACGAGCCGGGAAGGGGTTGCGCGGGGGGTAGTCAGCCATGGATGTCTCCCATCCCGTTCCATCTCTCACCCTGCCAGATCTTCAGCCGCAGCCAGTTCTCGTGCATGTGCAGGTCGTCCGTCGGCCACGGGTCGTCCTTCTCGTACTCGCTGAGGCGGAAATCGAGCAGCACCTCCAGGCGGCGCAGGGCCTGACCCACGGTGTACTCGCGCCCGCTCAAGGCGTTCGTGAGCCCCTGCTCGTGGAACGGCGCAGGAGGCCGGCCGTTCCACCGGTGCTTGGCCAGCTCGGAGATCTGCTCCGGGGTGAGCGTACCCAGGTCCACGATGTGGCCGCGCGCGGCGAAGCGCTCCCGCTCCGCTTTGGTCAGCCGGACGGTGTTGGCGTGCTCGTAGGCGTCGACGGTGAAGACGACGACCGTGCTCGTGCTCTCGAACACCTTGGTGGCCAGCGTGATCAGCTGCTTGGTCGGCACGCCTTCGTACCGGATGCCGAAGGCCACCTTCGCGGCGGCGAAGGTGGATCCGGCGAGGCCGGCGATGTCCTGCAGGTCGTACTCGTTCATCCGGTCGGCCCTCGTCCGCTGGCCCAGCTCGGTGAAGCGGGCGCGGAGCTCGTCAGGGATCTTGATCGCGCATTCGTTCATCTTGTTGCGCAAGGAGAGCAGCGTGGAGCAGATCTGCGCATAGGCGTCATGTGTCATATCGTCGGGCTCGGCACGGTGGGTCACGAAGGTGGCGCCCGGGCTCGTGGCGGCGTCCCGGTACAGGCGCATGATGTGGTTGGCGAGCGAGGTCCGGCCGCTCTTGCCCACTCCGGTGATCAGCACGAAGACCGGGCGTTTCCGGCCGGCCTTCTGCTCGATGGCGGTCTTGAGCGTCGTCAGCGGGATGAAGCCGGCCAGCTCCAGCAGGAGCTCGTGGTCGCTCTCGCAGGTGACCGCGTCCAGCGGCCTGCTGACATAGGGGTTGCCTGAACGCAGGCCGTAGAGCGCGTAGCGGGAGTCGTCGGCGAACTGCATCTCATCCGCCGATCATCGTCAGGTAGGCCGGCAGCCGGTCCTCGGACGCCTCGAACGCCGAGCCGCCGAACAGCGGCGCGAGGAAGCCGTGCCGTCCGTGATGCGATGACGTCAGCTGCTGGATCTCCTCCGCCCGCGCGCCGAAGCGCACCTGGAAACCCTGGAAGGTGCCGACCGCCAGCTTGTCCTGGTAGGTCAGTTCGAGCGCCACCAGCAGGGCAGGTTGCCGCACCACGTGCGTGAACAGTTCAGGACTCTGGATGCGCAGCACCACCAGGCGTACGACCAGGTCCATGTGCAGGTCGTCGAGTCCGGGCGTGCCCTCGATGATGGCCTCCGTCACCCGCAGCAGGTTCAGCACCCGTTTGATCTTGCGTGGGTTCGGTACGACGATGCTCTCCAGCGTCGCGACGTGCCGGACCGCCAGATCGCCCAGGAGCGAGCCGCGGATGAAGCCGCCCACCTCCGCGGGACCGAGCGGGTAGAGATGCAGCGGAAGCTGGATGATCTTGTCCAGGTAATCGTCGGCGATGGCCGCGTGGTCGGGAAAGCCGAATGGCTGGTATTTCACCGAGACCCCGCGGTCGACGACCTCCTTGGACAGGGCGATCAGCACGAAGACGTTCTTGAGGTCGAGGAAGAGTTTGATCGACTCGAGCACGTCGATGATCTGGTCGGGCTCGCACCGGTCGAGGTCGTCGATGAAGAAGACGATTCTTCGTCCCTTCTCCGCCAGGCGGTCCGCCTCCTTCTGCAGCAGGCCGCGCAGCCGGCCGGTCTGGCTGTCGACCTGGCCGCGCATCTCGGCGTACTGCTGGGCCAGCTTGCCGATCTTCTCCACGCTCGCGCCACCCAGGTTGACCCTTTTCAGAATCTCGTCGGCGGCGAGGTTGAGGATGATGTCGCCGAGCCGTTTCACGGTGTCGGCGAAGCGGTGCCCGGGGTCCTGGTTGAGGGCGTTGTGCAGGGCATTGAGGAGAGGGAGCAGCATTTCGGACTCGCGGCGGTGCACCCACGGGTTGAAATGCACCCGGACGAACTCCTCGCCGTGCCGATCGAGCAGGCGCTGGTCGACCATTCCGAGCAGGGTCGACTTCCCGCTTCCCCACGTGCCGTAGACGCCGATCGTAAAGGGCGTCTGGGTGCGGGGATTGGTTATGACCGAAACAAGCGGATCAACGTAACGCCGAAACTGCAGAAGATCTCCGCGCCAATCCGCCGGCGCGTCCGAGAGCATTGCGATATCGGGCATCCTCGTCCTCCAGCAATGAGGATGCATCGTTTCCGGCATGGAAGACCATAGGTTATCGAACTGTGACGCGGCTTAGGCGGCCGGTCATTTCTTCGGGTCGGCCGTGCGTTGTGGTGGCTCCTCGAAGCGGGGCCGCTGCGGCGGCTCACCGCTTACGGTCTCCACGATCGTGGCCGCGACCTGGTACAGCTTGACGTTCTTAACCTGCGAGACGTTCCGCAGGATCTCGAAAGCCTGGTGCGAGGTGCAGCGGCGCTGCGCCATGATGATGCCGAGGGCCTGGTCGATGATCGCCCGGGTGTTGAGCGCCTCCTTGAGCTGCGCCGCGATCTCCCGCATCCGGGCCGCGTCGAGCGCCGTGCGGTAGAGCAGCACGATGTGGTCGGCGGTCACGCGTACGGCCACCCTGGTCTCGTCGGCGAACCCCCCGGCGTCGCCCGAATAGAGGGTGATCGCGCCGAACGAGCTCCCCTCCCACTCCAGCGGCTCCGAGTACAGGCTCCGGACCTCCGTCGTGTCGGCGGTGAAGCGCCGCCAGCGAGAGTCGGCGGTCAGATCGTCCGCCGTCACCGCGATCCCGTGGCCGATCGCGTCGAGGACCGGCCCCTGCCCGGCGGCCGACTGCAGCTCGTCGAACAGCTCCGCCTTCGCGTGGGAGCAGGCCACGGTACGCAGGCCGGTCCGCGCGCACAAGGTGACGCTGACCATCGGGGAGTCGGGCACGACCCTCGACACGATGGTGACGCACTCGGTGAGCACCCGATCGAAATCTTCGATGTCGGCGGGCATGCGTGACCGATTCAAGGTTTCCTCGCGCTTTGCGGGCGGTGGGTCACTTGACCACAAAGCCTGGCCCTGTGGAGACCTCAAGGCTAGTCCCTCAGCGGCGGGATCGGGGTGCCCTCAGGAGAGGTATGCGTCCACCTCGGCCAGATAGGCGTCCTTGAGATGCCTGGGCAGCCAGGTGATCTCGAAGGCGTTGCGTTCGAGCTGCGCCAGCTCCTCCCTGCTGAGCTGGAGCGCGTCCTGCAGGGCCTCGAGGTTCTCCTGCACGTAGCCGGCGAAGTAGGCGGGGTCGTCGGAATTGACCGTCACGCGCACGCCCAGGTCCATGAGCTTGCGGATGCCCTCGGCCTTCATCGAGTCGGTGACGTAGCTGTTGGAGATCGGGCAGCACGTCAGCCCCATGCCGCGCTCCAGCACCACCTCCACCAGCCGCTGGTCCTCCAGGATGTTGACGCCGTGGTCGATCCGGTTGACCCCGATGTCCTCGACGGCCTGGCGGATGTGCTCGATCGCGTTGTCCTGGTCGACGTCGCAGTGCATGGTCAGCAGGTAGCCCTCCTGCCTGGCGCGCTCGTAGACGGCCGCGAACTTGGCCGGCGGGTTGCCCTTCTCGTCGGAGTCCAGCCCGACGCCGGCGATCCACTCCCGGTACGGCAGCGACTCCAGTAGCGTCGCCATCGCGTATTCGGCCTGGAAGTCGCGCAGGAAGCACATGATCAGCTGCGCCCGCACGCCGAGCTGCGACTGCGCGTCCATCAGCGCCCGGCGCAGCCCGCGGATCACCAGCTCGAACGGCACCCCGCGCGAGGTGTGGGCCTGCGGATCGAAGAAGATCTCCGCATAGCGGACGTTCTGCTCGGCGCCCTTGCGCAGGTAGGCCATGGCCAGGTCGTAGAAGTCGGGCTCGGTGCGCAGCACCTGCATGCCCTCGTAATAGATCTTCAGGAAGGACGGCAGGTCGTCGAAGGTGTAGGCGGCCCGCATCTCCTCCACCGAGGAGTAGGGGAGGCTGAGCCCGTTACGCTCGGCCAGCTCGAACTTGAGCTCGGGCTCCAGCGTGCCCTCGATGTGCAGGTGGAGCTCGCACTTGGGCAGCCCGGCGATGAAGTCCTTCATCTTCCCACTTTAGAAGATGATCGCCAGCCCGACGGCGAACAGGAGACCGTACGCCATCTGCAGCTTGCCCGTCTGCTGCAGCACCGCGATCAGCGCCGGGCCGACCGCCTCGCTCAGCACCGTCCTGATCGGGGTGATCGCCAGCGGCAGGGCGAGCAGTACGAGCGCCGCCCACGGCGTCAGGGGGATCATTGTGATCGCCACCGCGAACGGGATGACCTGGCAGGCCACGTAAAGCGCGCGGGTGCGCGCGGGGCCCAGCACCACGGCGAGCGTGCGCTTGCCGGACTCGCCGTCGGTGCCCACGTCACGCAGGTTGTTCACCACGAGCATCGAGCACGACAACAGCCCCACCGGGATCGACGCCAGGAACGCCGGCCAGCTCAGCGACTCCGTCTGCACGTACGCCGTGCCGACCACGGGCACGACCCCGAAGAACACGAACACGGCCAGCTCGCCCAGCCCGCGGTAGCCGTACGGACGCTTGCCGCCCGTGTAGAACCAGGCCGCGGCGATCGACGCGGCGCCCACCAGCAGGATCCACCACGCCTGCGTGACGACGACCAGGACGAGCCCCAGCACCGCCGCGAGCGCGAAGCAGCTCAGCGCCGCCGTCAGCACCTGCCGCGGCGTGGCCGCCCGCGAGCCCACCAGCCGCATCGGGCCGACCCGCTGGTCGTCCGTGCCGCGGATGCCGTCGCTGTAGTCGTTGGCGTAGTTGACGCCGATCTGCAGGGAGAGCGCCACGAGCAGCGCCAGGATCGCCCGCCACCACACGAAGCCGCCTTCGCCGATCGCCACGCCGGTGCCCACCATGACGGGCACGATGGCGTTGGGAAGGGTGCGCGGGCGAGCGCCGGCGATCCACTGGCCGGGGGTTGCCATGTCCTACTTCTACCTCTAGCTGATGTCCGTGGTGAGCCTGACCATCCGGATCGGGCGGCCCATGTCGAGTACGCGTTCGGCCATGTCCTCGCCCCAGCCGGCCGACTCCAGGAAGCCGAGCACCGCGTGGTTGTCGGCGAAGACCCAGGTGACGATCTGCCGGAAGCCGTCGTCACGCAGGTAGTCGACGGTGGCGTTGAGCAGGCGGCTGCCGTGGCCCCGGCGCACGAAGTCGGGGTCGACCAGCAGGGTCAGCATCTCGGCCACCACGCTGGGGTCGAGGTCGGGATCCTCCGCGGGGGAGTGGGAGGCCAGGCCGACCACGCGCTCGCCGCCACGGGGAGTGGTCAGGGCAGCGCTGCCGCCCGCGCCGAGCGCGGGAAAGCCCTCGGTGTCGAGGATGGTCTCCACGGCCACCAGCACCCGATGCCGGGCGGTGGGCGGGGCGACGATCGCCTCATCCCACTGGCGCAGCCACATCTTCTCGGCCGCGGCCCCGGTCATCTGCTCAAGCGGCCCCTCGGGGAGGAACTCCCGATAGCCGTAGCGCCAGGCGCGAATCTGGGTATTCGCAACCTGGAGCACATCCTCGCGCCGGGCCGCCCGGACGCCTACGTCTGCCATCTCGGCCCGCTCCTTCGCCTGCTGTCCATGCCACAAGGCACGAGTTACACCGTATCGGTGTTTGACCCTTGGAGACGACGCGAACCCTGCTTCCTCGCCCGGTAAGCGCGTGTCTTGGTGCGGTTGCCGCATACCCGCATGGAACACCACGAGCGGGAACGGTTCCGCGACGAGTCGATGAACGCCCACTGGCAGGTGGTCTCCGAGCACACCTTGAGCCGGCTCCACGGCGCGCGCACGGCCGCCACGGCGATTCCGGCCAGCCCGGCCCGCGCACCGTCCCCGACGGGGACCAGCCGGAGCCCCTCACCTGCCGCCTCGACTGCCAGCGGCAGCGAGGGGAGGTCGGCGCTCTCGCGCCTGAGCGCGGCTCTGAGGCCCTCGCGGAGGGCGAGCGCGAGGCGGAGATCCTCTTCCGTGGCGTCGTCCCGCGGGCCGGCGAGGCCGCGCAGGCGCAGCCAGAGTGCCAGCCCGGCGGGGGAGGACAGCTCGTCGGTCCCGGTCTCGACGTCGCGGGTGTTCACGAAATCGCGTACGAGCTCCGCGGCCGCCGGCTCCGCCTCCATGCCCTGCATGTGCTCTGCGGAGAACGGCATGCCGATCACTCTACTGGGTTCATGATCGATTCACCTGCGGGAGACGTCGGTCAGGGCCTGGGCGAGGCGTCGTACCCCTTCGTGGAGCTCCGGCAGATGCGCGGCGGCCATGTGCGTCACCCGGATGCGCGGCCCGGGCGGCTCCGACGGGTAGTACATCCGGCCGGGGCTCACCAGCACCCCGTTCCGCCTGGCCGCCTCGACCAGCTCGCCCTCGTCGACCTCGGCGGGCAGGCGTACCCACAGATGCATACCGCCCGCGGGCAGCAGGTGCACCTCCGCCTCCGGCATGCGCGCGGCCAGAGCGGCCGCGAGCGCGTCGCGCCGGACCCCGATCTCGGCGTGCACCGCCGTGAGATGCCGCCGCCAGGCGGGCGACCCGACGAACTCCAGCGCCGTCTCCTGCAGCGGGCGCGCCACGAAGAACGACTCCACGCACTGGCTCGCCCGCAGCCGGTGGGCGGCGGGACCCCTGGCGATGACGGCCGCCACCCGCATGCTCGGCGAGAGTATCTTCGTCAGCGAGCCCAGGTGGACCACGGTCCCGTGGCGATCCATCGACACCAGCGACGCGGGCGCCTGCTCGGTCAGATGCCGCGCGAAGTCGTCCTCGATCACGAACGCCCCGGCGGCCCGCGCCACCTCCAGCACCTGCTCCCGGCGCTCGGCCGTCAGGGTCGCCCCGGTCGGGTTCTGCAGGGTGGGCTGGCACAGGAACACCCGGGCGCCGGTGACGGCGAACGCCTCGGCCAGCAGCTCGGGCCGCACTCCGTCCCGGTCGATGGGCACGGCGACGGTCCGCAGCCCGGCCGCCCGCGCCGCCGCCAGCGCACCGGGGTAGGCGGGGGTCTCCACCAGCACCGGCGTGCCCGGGGCCGCCAGCGCCCTGAACGCATGCGTCAGCCCGGCCTGCCCGCCGCTCACGATCAACGCGTCGGCCGCGCTCACCTCGCCCCCGGCCTGCGCCGCGAACCACCGGCGCAGCTCGACGAGCCCGGCGAGCGGCGGCATCGCCCAGGCGTCCGGCCTGCGCACGGCCCGCGCCGCCGCGGCTCCCAACTGCTTGTCGGGGCGCAGTCCCGGGCGCAGATAACCGCCGGTCAGCGGCACCACCCCCTCCGCGGCCTGCCCCAGCAGCGTCGTGATCGGCCCTTCGTCGACCACCCGATCACCCAGGGCGACCGTCTGCCAGGACAGATCGGTCGCGTCGTGCCCTCGGGAGACCCTCTGCGCGACGAAGACCCCGTTACCCGGCCTGGTCACCACCCGCCCTTCGGCGGCCAGCTGGCCGATCGCCCTGGAGACCGTCACCGGGCTGACGCCGTGGCTGCGCATGATCTCCCGGCTGGACGGCAGCCGGGCGCCGGGTCCGAGCCGGTTGGCCTCTTCGCGCAGCATCGCGGCGATATGAGCGATACTGCTATCGTTGTTCATGAAAGATGAGAGTAGTGCTACTGCCTCTGACGGAGTAGCGCTCCCTTTCCACCCGCCCGCGTCACCGGTTGTCGAGCCGGTCACAAGCCCTGCGCGGCTCGACGGTGTCCGGGGCTCAAGGGCCTCGGCGCCGGGTGCCGGCCGTGGCACGCTGCTGGCCTTCCTCGGCGTGCTGGCCTTCTCCGGCTCCTTCCCGGCGACCGTCTACGCGATGAAGGGCTTCGACCCGTGGCTGGTCGCCATCGGCCGGGCCGCGCTGGCCGGCGCGATAGCCGCGATCTGTCTCAAAGTCACCCGCCGCCCCCTCCTCCCGCCGAGACATCAGTGGCCCGCCTACGCCCTCATCTCCCTGGGCGTCGTCTTCGGGTTCCCGGTCTTCAGCGGCCTGGCCCTGGACCTCGGCACCGGCACGGCCCACGCCGCGGTGGTCATAGCCCTGCTCCCCGCCGCCACGGCCGCCTGCGCCGTCCTGCGGGCCGGCGAGCGCCCCCGCCCCCTGTTCTGGACAGCCTGTACGGCAGGCGCCGTCGCCATCAGCGCCTTCACCCTCACCCAGCACCAGGCCGGAACGACCTCCTGGCCCGACCTCCTCCTGGTCGGCGCACTTCTGTCAGCGGCGGTCGGTTACACCGAAGGCGGCCGCCTGGCCAGGCAGACCCCGGGCTGGCAGGTGATCTCCCACGCCCTCGTGCTCTCGCTTCCCCTGACGGCCCCCGTGACCGCGTTCCTGGCCTTGACCACCCCCATGACCCCGGCCCCCCAAGCCGTCGCGGGCTTCGCCTACGTGGCCCTCGTCTCCATGTTCCTGGGCTTCATCCCCTGGTACGCGGGCCTGGCCGCCGGCGGCATCGCCAGGGCGGGCCAGACCCAGCTCACCCAGCCCCTCCTGACGCTCATCTGGGCCTGGGTCCTGCTGGGCGAACGCTTCGGCACGGCCACGGTGGTCGCCGCCCTGGCCGTACTGGTATGCGTGGCAATCACCCAGCGCGCCCGTACTTGAAAGCCGTGACGCCACCCCGCAGGATGGGAGAGGAGGTGTCACAACAATGGCGGACCTCACGATCCCAGAGGGCGGCTTCTGGCCTGCGCCGGAGATCCCGCAGCCCAACATCTATCCCATGGAGTGGCGCGTCGAGACGGAGAAGCTCGCCGCCATCTACGAGAAGTCCAAGCGCGTGCTCTGGAACCCGGCCGACCTGCCGTGGGACGAGCTGAACGCGGACGACTTCACCAGGGAGCAGCGCCTGGGCATCATGTACTGGTTCGCGGTCCTGGCCAACTTCGACGCGTCAGGACCCGCCGTGTTCGCCCGTGCCACCATCCAGGCGTTCGAGAAGCACGAGGAGGATCCGGTCAGGAAGTGCTTCTTCTCCATCACCCGTGACGAGATGAACCACGAGGAGTGCTGCCAGCGCACCATCGCCAAGCTCTGGCCGGGCGGCCCGCTCGACTGGACCCCGTCCGACGACCTCGAATCGGCCGCCCACAACAACATCGGCTGGCTCTACCACAACGGCGGCCGCTACTGGACCGGCTACACCTCGGCGGTCGGCAGATATTCGCTGCCGGTGCTCTTCACCAGCTTCATGATGGGGGAGATGGCCGCCTCGACGCTGTTCAGAGGCATGTCATCGGGCACGCGGCACCCGGTCTTCAGCGAGATGTTCCAGCGCATCGGCCGGGACGAGTCCCGCCATCTCCAGATCTGCATGACCATTCTCGAGAACGAGTGGCCCGGCCTCACCGACGAGACCCGGGTCCTCATCACTCGCCAGCTCAGAGCGGGTTTCGTCTTCCTGAGCATGATCCTCTGGGAGCCGCCGGCGGGCTTCTGGGAGCTGCCGCCGTACTTCCTGGCCAACCACCGCGTCCTCATGGACCATGCCAGGCAGGCGGGGCTGGGGGTGCTGTCGTACGAGGAGCAGGCGGAGAACTGGCGGGTGGCCATGGCCAAGATCCGCGCGATCGTCGAGCGGTGGGGCATCGACTTCCCGGCCATTCCCGAGCTGGACCTGGAGGGCGTACCGGTGGACTTCATCGACCCGGAGGAGATCATCCCGGTCTTCTGACTGGTTCTCGCGGTCGATCGCGCACGTCGATCATGCACGTTGATCGCGCGGGTTGATCGCGCGGGTTGATCGCGCAGGGTGATCGCGAACGTCGACCAGGCACGTCGACCAGGCGCGTTGACCAGGCGCGTTGACCAGGCACGTCGATCAGGCGCATTGACCAGGCACGTCGATCAGGCGCCGGGCCAGGACTCCTGGGGCGCGACGAAACTCCCACGGTGCGGGACGCTGCGCACCCATCCCTGCTCCCGCAGCAGCGTCACCGCCCGGCGTACCGTCTCGCGTGCGGCGCCGTAGTGCCGCACCAGCCCGATCTCGCTCGGAATCGCCTGACCCGGCGCCAGCTCGCCGGCCTTGATCCGCTTCCTGAGCTCTTCGGCGATGAGCTGATAGATCGGGGTCTGGGGATCCGCGGGGCGGCCCCTGGCGTCGGGCGCGCTCACGAACGTTCCCTCGCCCTGGCGGGTGTGAACGAGCCCTTGGTTACGCAACACGCGGATCGCCCGTCGCGCGGTCGTACGCGCCACCTGGAACTCTCGCTGGATGCCCGCCTCGCTGATCACAAGATCTCCGGGGGAGAGCTCGGCGATTATGCGCGACCTGATGACCTCACTGATCTGGAGATAGAGGTAGGTATCACCCTCGCGATTCAGCACGCCTCAAGGGTATACAACACCGCAGAGAAAGGGAGGGCGATTAGGAACCCTAGTTTATGGGCCATTTCTCTGGACCGGTCACATATGTGCCGCGATAAGGGACGGTGAACACCCAGCCCTGTTCGCGGAGATGCGCAACGGCCTGGCGTACCGTCACCTTGGCCACGCTGTATTGCCGCATCATAACTTTTTCGCCGGGAATGGCCTTGTTGGGCGAGATCTCGCCGAGCTGGATACGCTGGGCGACTTCGCCGGCGATCTTCTGATAGAGCGGCATCTGCTTGGCTGAGCGCGGAGTGCCAGGCCGGCCGACGAAGGTGCCTTCGCCCTGAACCGTGTGCACCAGTCCCATCTCGCGTAGCTCACGCGCCACTCGCCGGGCGGTCGTCCGGGCGATTTCGTAGTGCTTCTCGAGGGCCGCCTCGCTCGGCACGGGGTCGCCGGCGGTGAGCTCGCCGCGCTCTATCTGGTCGCGGACCAGGGCGGCGACCTGCTTGAAGAGAGGCACGGGCCCTTCGCGGTCTAGCACGCCTGGATTGTAGACCAACCCGTGCATGCGCCACCGGTGAGGACGCGTGGTGAACTCATGGCCCTTGGGGTTGCCGGGTGGGGGTCAGCGGCGCGGACCTCCGTCGAATGGGCCGTCGCAATACCGCGCTGCTGGGGTTGCGGTCGGCTGCGAAATGTGTCAGTGGGGGGACATTGCATTCATTCGCAAGAAGACCAGCAAACCCGGAAAAGGTGATGGCGGGGGAATGTGGCGTAAGATCCGGCATGGATGTGCATGCTTGTCTGGTGCCGGGTGCTGGATGTCGCTGAGAAGTCGCGCGCCGCATCTTTCACTCGCGCCTCTCTCCATCACTTGTGGTGAACCTTTGTGTGGCCCGGCTGGTGAGACCGCCGCTGTGGTGCCGGACGTTCAGCGGAGGGAGGTGAACAGGGCCTCTTCCTATGCACCGGCTCCGACGACGCTGGCGGTCGTGGCGGTCGGCGGTCGTGGCGGTCGTGGCGGTCGTGACGTCCATGACGGCGGCCACCAACCCGTCGCCGCCCATGGAAGGGCCACCAGTCCGGGGCCATCCAGGGCCTGTCGGAACCGTGCGATGCCGTGCTCGGGAGCCCTGGGGGCGTCGAACGTTCCGTTCATCACCCGTGCGACGCGCCGCAGGCAGGGCTCGTCGATCACCGGCACCCTCGTCCACCAGGGCCGTGATCGCGACGTGCCGCTCGTGCATTCCGGGCAAATCTCGTAGATCGCATCGCGAAATGGTGACGGCCATCGCGTGATCCTTCGAGGGCCTAATGAGAACGAAGGAAAGCAAAGCGATGGCCGCGAACAACATTGTGCTGCCTGGGTGTCGTCCGCCACAGCGAATCGGGACCAGGGGCCCCGACTTGTTCTCCGGTCCAGAGTCAGGACAGTTGTTGAAAATACGATCCAGGTCGTGGTTCGCACCTCAATCGACCTTGGTTGCGGCAAATCTGCCCACGACCAGACCACTGGGAACGACATCTTGCCGCCGTTCGCCCGGTTCATCTGTTCGCTAAGCCATGCCGTGGCATGCTGCTTCGTAAGTGCCCGGCGTGAGCCCCCGAGTCGAGAGCTCACGCCGGTCCTAGGCACTGTCGTTCTCCAGCAACCGATCAAGCCTAAGGCCTAGCTCGATCATCTCGCACCGTAGAGAGTCGAGTTTTTGCATCATCTCGTGCCGAGCGGATGCGAAGTTCTCGTTGGTCTGCCGTCGAAGGCCAGAGATCTCGAGACCGAGGGCCGCAAAGTCCTGGCTCATTTCCATCCGAACATCCGCAACTTCGGCCCTCGCCTCGGCGACGGAGATGGACGTCGTCAGAAGATCGGACTGAATGGCTTCCCTATGAGCGCATCTGTCGGCCGGGAGGTTGCCGTGCTGACCTCGTCCTCTGAAGTCGCCGGACGCCGTGCCCTCGGGACGGATGCTCGCTTCGAGGATTCCGACACGGAGCTGCAAGTCGAGAATTTCCGCCTCTACGTCCATGTGTCCCCCTACCTTCACGGTAGCCGAGGAGCCCTGAGCCTTGATGGCCCCGCCCCACTTTCTGTGAGCACATAGTGGCAAGGAGTCCATAGTCCTGGCGATCGGGCGTCTGCGCGTATGGGTGTGGTTTTATTCGTCGCGGTGTGGGGAAGATCGCCTGCTGGGGCGAGGTCTCTGATTGTGGAAGGGTTGGCGAACAAGACCATTTCACGCACAGTTCGCAAACCTTCCACGCATGACGGCCGGGCGGAAAGCTCCCCCCACTGACCATCAAGGCGCACGCAGCCTCCAGCGAGCCGGTCCGCCACCCAGGAACCATCCGATCAATTGGGACCAAGACCGCCGACTCCCGCAACATTCTGACTCCTCACAAAGACGCGTTCGGGTCAGTATCGTTCCTGCCCGGTGCGCACTTCCGCTGCAGCAGTTCTCGCCAACGCCACAAAAGGAGCGAAACCCTCGCATCTATACGAGCCGCACCTGGACACCAATCAATTGCGCAGTCCCGACGCCGGCAACCACGGGTAACCACCAACCAAGCCAACCTGCGCCCTGCCTGGCGCTCGTATCGACTGAGCACGAGGTCGTGGCCAGCCCACTCACTCCCGATGACCGAACACCAGGCGCCGCATACCCTCGACAAACTGGTAATCGAAGGCTGACCCTTCGGCGCGTGTCGACACATCGCCCTCGGCGGCCGGCGGCCGGCGGCCACATCGGCCGTGGCATTGGTCTCTCCCCTGTGCAGGTGCTCGGCGTGGAATGCGGCCGTGACCTTGTGCGATTCGCGAGAGCTTTCTGCGTCCTCCCCAGGGAACCTGCATCCCCGCGGCCGTGCAATCGATACCCACCGGCTCCGCGTGGCACTCCGTTAAGTAGTACAGACCCGGGCAGACCTCGCTACCCCCCGCGCGGGCAGCGCAACCGAGGCCGTACCCCAAGACGAGGATGGCGGAGAGAGGGTGGGACAAGCGTGGCGAGGAAGGGGGGTGGGACGAACGTGGCGAAGAGATCGAGACAGACGTGGCGAAGACGCCCGAGACCATATCCATCGAACACGGGTGTTGGACGTGCCAGGCTCGGCCGTCGACAGAGGCTCCCCGGACGGATCTCAGAGGATAAGGCGCTCGCCGACACACCCACCTGCGGTCGCTTGGGTGTGATCCCAGGCGATGCGTCGACCCGATCCGACCCTAATCAGATGGGCTCGCCTGGGACCACACGACTCGACGGTGTGGTCCTGCACCCTCCGGGAGGCACAGGACCACGCGCCAGCGAGTAACGGCCGGCTGACGTCCAAAACGGCCTACCCGCGTCATTAGATTCTCATGGTCATCTCTTGAGAAACTGCAGTTCGGCGCAATATCCGGGATCATTCCCTTTGCTGTTGGCTGGGGCCATAGTTCGCGGTGGAAGCGATTTACGTAGGGATTCGCCGCCAGGCCGCATCTGTGATGATCAGGTGGTCGAGGAGTCGCAGCCCGACCGTGTCCGCGGCCTCGGCGAGCTGCACCGTAGCCTCCACATCGAATGGGCTCGGATCGAGTGAACCTCCTGGATGGTTGTGGGCGAGGCCGAACGCGGCTCCACCCGCGGTGAGCACCTCCCTGATCACCTCACGAATCGGCACCGGCGTATGGTCGGTCCCGCCTTCGGTCAGGACCGTGCGCTTCAGCACCCTGCCGCCGGTATCGCAGACCACCACGATGAGCCGCTCCTGCTGCCGGCCCTGCAACAGCGGAGCACACACCTGTGCGAGATCGGAGGTGCTGGAGATCCGTTCGCGCTCGGGCCCTGCGTCCGCCCGGCGTACCAGATGGAAGGCAGCGGCCATCCGGGCGGCCTTGGCCGGGCCGACGCCGGGCACCGCCAGTAACCGATGCGGTTCCGAACGGCTGAGCGCGCCCAGATCTCCGCAGTGCTCGATCACCTGAGCGGCAAGGTCCAGGGCGCTCGACCCCCGAAACCCAGAGCCGAGCAGCACGGCCAGCAACTCCCAGTCGGCCAGTGCGGCGGCTCCACTGGCCATGAGTCGCTCGCGCGGCCGGTCGCGTTTGGACAGGTCTTTGACTCGCATCGACAACCTCCGCAGCCGTTGTATCAACGCCCACCGACAATCTCTGACCTGCACGTTTACGACGGCTCGACACGTTTCCATTCGTCCCCGTGCACCCGGAACATCCCATCCTCGCGACAGCCAGCGGGCGGGTATCCGGAAGACACCTCTTGCGGCGATGGCCGGCGTGCGCATATCCGGAACGCGCAATTGCCCCGACGGCCGACGGGGGGCACGTGACGTTCAGCGGGCGTAGGGGCGGAACCCGCGAGCCGGGACTGGGTCAACTCCAGCACGGGTCAGCACAGCCGCTCACCACCCCCCGGGCGATCTCCTCACGCCCGATGGCGCGGTGTGGCATCCACGCCCTGGACTTCCCGCACATCTCGGGCACCGACATCGCCCGCACCGTCACTCGGCTGAGACCGGGAGCTGAGGGTTCCGAGGTGTGTGCGGAGGCACTCGGCTTCGGCGCACCGCCGCCGTACACCCGAGACGCAGGTGTCTCGGCCACGACCCGGCTTCCACCGTCGTCCTGCCGCCAACGACGAGATCACCAACATGGCTCTCATAATGAGGCCCTGTTCAGGCCGGTCAAGGAGATCCGGTCGGGCGGCCGTTTCCGCCGCGCCACACCCAGGACTCCGGCGGACTCCATGCGGGCCGAGATGACCATCTCCGCGCCAGGCGCATCTCTCGGTCATGCGTTCGTGTAAGCCGGGGGTACGTGCCGCTCGCGCGCCAAAATCTCGTGACCCCCGCAACACCTGAGTAATTACCACCTGAGCGATCGCCTCTTTGGGCAACCGTACGCAGGCGCGAAGGACGACGCTCCTGGGCGACGTTGCGAGGAACGGGCGTGGCACTCCAAGCCACCGCACTCTCCCAGACCTCCGTACTGGGGCGGACCGGGAGACGACGGCTCAGGCTCGCTGGACTGGCCAGGTTGGTTGTCCACCTCGCAACAGCCATCTCGGCAAGAGACGTGGCTCCGAGCGGCATCCAAACCAACCCAGCAAGCTACGGAGTCCACGCCACCGAGCAAGGCGCGACATCCACACCGACGGAGCAAGGCGCAGCATCCACGCCGACCGAGCAAGATGCGAACATCCACACCGACCGAGCAAGATGCGGCTTCGAGGGGCATCCACGCTCACTGAGCTCGTAGGACTCCGAGCCGTCGTGCTGGTCGAACAGCCTGGAGGGCTCCGGGCGAGGTGCGCGGCTCGCCAGGAGCCTTCTGGCCTAGATCGGCATGCTGTACGTGATCCGGAAGCGATCACCCGGGATGACGATGTCGCTTGTCTCCACGGGACGATCCCCCGCCCAATGAGTCCGTTCAACGTGCAGAACATGCACCCCGGCTGCCAGATCGAGCGCGTCGCTTTCCGCCGGCCGAGGAACGCGCGTGTGCACGCTCTCGACGACCTCGGTGATCTTTATGCCGTGCGCGTACATCCTCGCGACCAAACTTCGTCGTTCCTCTTCCGAGTGGGCGGCGAACTCCATCGGCTCATACGACGTCGCGAGCTGGAGCGGTCTGCCGTCACCGCGAAAGACGTAGTGTGTCCTGCTCAGCGTGGTGGGCCCGCTGAGACGCAGCCGTCTGGCGATGTCGGGGCCCGCTTCGATGGGCTCGCTGTGCCAATCCCACGTCACACGTCTGCCTTGTGCCTGTAGGTCAGCCGCAAACGGGGCGGGATGGTCGAGAAAGCGCCATCGGTAAAGCGATGTGAGGTCGGGGCGTTCCCTGACGTAATGACCCGAGCCCACGCGGCCGATGATGAGCCCTTCGCCGGCGAGCACACGTAGCGCGTGCCGGGCGGCGGTCTCTCCGACCTGATACTTACGGGTCAGCTGCGCCCGTGAGGGGATGGGCGCACCGGGGGGAAGGGTGCCGTCGGTGATCTGCCGCCGAATGTCTTCGACGACACGCAGGTAGACCGGATCTGAGGTGGCCACTAGTCCATCCCTGGGGGTTCGTGTGAGGCGTTGCCCCATGTTGCCGTATTCGGCAGGTAACCGACCGTCATCGATGGACGCTGGAGCCCCAACTTTGCGATGACGGAAAATTATCGGAGAAACCCTGTAACGCCGATGTAAGGGGTGGCGATTCTCCGGTAGAGGTCGTCGATGTGTGTACCCCCGAGCACATATCGGCGACCTCTTCCAATACCTACGGCTGCTGTGCCGGTCCTCAGGCAGCCTAGCGGCCATGGCTGGTTGCTTTTCGCGGATCAGGCGCAGCGCAGCGCAGCACGCTGAGACCCTCTGCCCAGCGCGTAACCAGTTGAGAGCCTTCGTCTGGTGAGCACCAAGCTGAGATCCCTTCGCCTCGTGTGCACCGTAATGCGAGCCCTTGCAGCGAAGATGATCACGGCTCCGCCGCGAGCGCACTCTTCGTCTCTGGGGCGAGCCGTCGCGCTCGGCTGGCTAACTGTCCTTCGGCGCGGCTGATCGTCTCTCCGTCGGCGGCGGAAGCGGCACGGATCTTACGGTCGCTCGCCCGCGCCGACGCCGTACGAAAGTGGTCTCCTGTTATCGCCGCAGAGTGGTCGTATCTCGCAGGACCACTTTCTTCTAGGGTCTGACATTGAATCCCATCAACTGCCCATACGGGCATGTCTCCAACGCGGCATGGCAGCATCAGGGCCGCTGGTCAAGGCCTTCTCCGGGCTGCACGAGCAAGAGGAAATTCATGATCGACATTGGCAAGCTCCTTCCATCCGACCGGGACGCATGGGAGGGCTTGTTCCGTGCGTACATCGACTTCTACCAGCGCGTCGAGCCAGCGGAGATGTATGAGCGGGCCTGGCAGGAGTTCATGGCCGACACCCGGGTACACGCCTTCGGGGCAAGAGTGGATGGGCGGCTCGTCGGTATCACACATTTCTTCACGCATGCCAACACCTCGGCGCCAGACACCGACGTCTGCTACCTGCAAGATCTGTTCACCGCTTCAGACGTGCGTGGCAGGGGCGTCGGGCGCGCGCTGATCGAAGCTGTGGTCGCCTGGTCGCGGGAGCGCGGCTGCTCCCGCGTCTACTGGAACACCCACGAATCGAACAGCACTGCTCGGCGCTTGTACGACAAAGTGGCCGAAAACCGGGGTTTCATCAGGTATCAGATCGAACTGCTGTAGCCAGGCATTCCCTTCACCGCCAGTGCGTAGCGACCCGAACATGGCGAGACGGTGACGTCCCGTCGAGCGGTGTCACTTTTCGCCCACGCGGCCTCATGCGACCGGTACGCGACCAGCCGCTTGATCATCGAGTCTCCACTCGCCAGGACACCATCGGCGAGGCTGCGAACCGCAGTGGGCGTTATGGCCTGTACAGGGGCTGGATGGTTGGGTCTGGGTCGCGTCCGCAGGGAGTGTGAACGAGTTTGCCCTGGTCGCAGACGTGGCGTAGCGATATGAGAACGGCCAAGTCCGGTTCTGGCCGGTGACGGACACGGCGACCTTACCGGGGACCTCAGAGCGCCGGAGACGGACGGACGTGATGCGCTGAGTTTCAGCGGACGCTGGGTCGGAGGCTTCTGATGTGGTTGGTTCGCAAGAATTCTGGGAAAGTGATCACCAGCCCAGGCGGTCAGGTGACTCTGGCCGGAAAACGCGATCGTGAAACGGCGGCGGATGCCAGAGGTGGGGCAACGAGACCGGGCTGAGTGGTGGTCTGGTGTGAGGAGGGCTCGCGAGACGTCGGCGAAAGCGGGCAAAAAGCGGCTCCAGGCAGGCAAAGCGGGGTGGCGACGTCCACTGGATTTCTGAATCCAGGTAGCGTTCGCACTATGGCATCGCCAACTGGAACCACTGACGCACCCTTCGGCCGCATGCTGACCGCCATGGTCACGCCGTTCACGCCTGACGGCGAGGTCGATTATGTGGCTGTGCGACGTCTTGCCACCTATCTGGTGGATGAGCAGCGTAACGACGGCTTGATCGTCAACGGGACGACCGGTGAGTCGCCCACCACTTCGGACGAGGAGAAGCAGCGCATCGTCAGCGCAGTCCTCGAAGCGGTCGGCGACCGCGCGACCGTCGTAGCGGGCGCGGGCACCAACGACACTCGTCACAGCGTCGAGCTCGCGAAGCAGGCGGCCCGTGCCGGAGCGCATGGCTTGCTGGTAGTGACGCCTTACTACAACAAGCCCCCGCAGGAAGGGCTGTACCGCCACTTCACCGCCGTCGCGGACGCGACCGACCTTCCCGTGATGCTGTACGACATCCCGGGACGCAGTGGTGTACCAATCAAGACTGAAACCCTGATCCGCCTGGCTCAGCACGAGCGCATCGTGGCTGTGAAGGACGCGAAGGGCGACCTCTTCGCCGGCAGCCAGGTGATGGTAGCCACCGATCTCGCCTTCTACTCCGGCGACGACCTGCTCAACCTGGCATGGCTCTCCCTCGGCGCGGCCGGGTTCGTCAGCGTTGTCGGGCATGTAGTGGGCGCCGATTTGGCCCGCATGATCCGCCTGCACAAGAACGGCGATGTCGCGCAGGCCCTGGAGGTGCACAGCCAGGTGGCCCCGGTGGTGGACGGGATCATGCTTCGCGCCGGTGGCGCGATCATGGCAAAGGCGGCACTGAGCATGGTGGGTGTGCCGGTAGGACCGGTACGGCTCCCGCTCGTGGACGCAACAGAGAAGCAGATCGCCGAGCTGCGCGCTTGCCTGGTAGCCGGCGGGGTGAAGTTGACAGACGAATAGGAACGGGGAGGAACTGGGAGTTTTGAGAACACGATCTGACCGTGGGGGCCAGTCATGAGCCATCCACATCCTGAGCTGGGCCCGCCGCCGACGCTGCCTGAGGGCGGCTTGCGCATCGTTGCGCTCGGCGGACTGGGAGAGATCGGCAGGAACATGGCCGTCTTCGAATATGACGGCCGCCTGCTGATTGTCGATTGCGGGGTGTTGTTCCCTGAGCCTGACCAGCCGGGCGTCGACCTCATCCTGCCTGACTTCGAATACATCAGGGACCGGCTCGACGATGTCGAAGCCGTGGTGCTGACACACGCCCACGAGGACCATATCGGGGCAGTGCCGTACCTTCTGCGCGAGCGGCGCAATATCCCGCTCATCGGATCCAAGCTCACGCTTGCCTTGATCGAGGCCAAGCTCACTGAGCACAGGATCCAGCCGACCAAACTCGAGGTAGTCGAGGGCGAACGGCATATATTCGGACCCTTTGACTGCGAGTTCCTCGCGGTCAACCACTCCATCCCCGACGCGCTGGCCGTGGCCATCAGGACGCCTGCGGGCATCGTCCTGCACACCGGTGACTTCCGGATGGACCAGTTGCCGAGCGACGGCCGCCTCACCGACCTCGGTGGTTTCGCCAGGCTCGGGACCGAGGGCGTCGACCTGCTGATGTCCGACTCGACCAACGCCGAGGTGCCGGGGTTCGTCACCAGCGAGCGGGAGATCGCTCCAGTCATCGACGAGGTGATCCGCACGTCCGAGCAGCGGGTCATCGTGGCCAGCTTCGCCTCGCACGTGCACCGCATCCAGCAGGTCATGGACGCCGCCGCACGGCACGGTCGAAAGGTGGCCCTGGTCGGCCGCTCGATGGTGCGCAACATGGGCGTCGCTCGGGATCTGGGCTATCTCCATGTCCCACCGGGCCTCATCGTCGACTCCCGCGACATTGAGGAGTGGCCACCGGAAGACGTGGTGCTGATCTGCACCGGGTCCCAGGGCGAACCCATGGCGGCGCTGTCCAGAATGGCCAACCGCGATCATCCAATCCGCATCGCCGCTGGTGACACGGTGCTCATGGCCTCGTCGCTGGTGCCAGGGAACGAGACCGCGGTCAACAAGGTGATCAACGGCCTGACCCGGTGGGGTGCCCGTGTCGTGCACAAGGGCAATGCCAAGGTGCACGTATCCGGTCATGCGGCCGCAGGCGAGCTCCTCTACGTGCTGAACCTGACCCGTCCGTCGAACTTCATGCCCGTACACGGTGAGTGGCGTCACCTCCGTGCCCACGCCAAGCTGGCCGCCCTCACCGGTGTGCCCGCCGACCACATCGTGATCGCCGAGGACGGCGTCGTGGTGGACCTCGTCGACGGCCGGGCACGGATCGTCGGCGCGGTGCATGCCGGGTACGTGTACGTGGACGGTTCGTCGGTGGGCGAGATCACCGACACCTCGTTGAAGGATCGCAGGATCCTCGGCGACGAGGGGTTCATCTCGGTGGTCGTCGTGGTCGATTCCAGCACGGGGAAGCTCACCGCAGGCCCGGAGATCCACGCGCGTGGATCCGGTATCGACCCCATGCAGTTCGACGAGTTCATCCCTCAGATCCAAAGGGCTCTGGAGGAGAAAGCGGCGGACGGCGTGGTCGACATGCAGGAGATCCGCCGGGTGGTCCGTCGTACTGTGGGGCGCTGGGTGAGTGACACCTACCGCCGCCGGCCGATGATCATCCCGGTTGTGCTCGAGGTCTGAGCCTTCTGACGGTACGGCAGGCGGACTCGCCTGCCGTACCCGTGGATGCTCGCGCGCGGGGCGGTCGTCCGGATGCGTTGAAGGCTCGGGCGTATGGCGGCGGCGCACATGAGGCGTTGGACGTTCGGGCGTATGGCGGTGCCCATGAGTTGCCGGAAGGCCGTGAGCTTGTTCCGCTTTGACGGACACCATCGTTGTGGTGTCAGGCCACGTGAGCGGCCTCGTAGTCGGCAGGGCTACGGTAGCCCAGGCTGCTGTGCAGTCACCGGAGGTTGTACCAGCCCTCGATGAACTCGAAGATCGCGCCGCGAGCGGCAGCTCGGGTGGGCCAGGACTGCGCGTCGAGAAGCTCGCCCTTGATCGTGGCGAAGAACGACTCTGCCAGCGCGTTGTCCCAGCACTGACCGGTTCGACCGACCGACTGGCGCACCCCGAGCCATTCGGCCAGGGCGGTGTAGTCGGCGCTGGTGTACTGGCAGTCTTGGTTAGATGCCTGGCGGTGTGCCGGCTCTCACGGTTCGTTGGAACCCGGCGGGTGTGCCGGCTGATGGATCCGCTGGATGGTCGGGTGTGTGGCGGCTGTTGTGGTGCTGCTGGAGCCTCCATATGCGATCGTGGTTTTGCCGAGGGTCGAGACTCCAGCAGGGTGTGTAGCCGTCGAAGGCCGATGATGCCGATGATGTGGCAGATCAGGTGCCACGCGCCTCGCTGAGGGCCGAGGGAGCGATGGGTGGTGGCTCGGCGGTTAGACGAGCGCATCATGGGCTTCGGCGGCTGCATGCTAGGCGTCCCTCCGGCGTATGAGCCACGTTGCGGCCAGCAAGGGGAGGGCCGCGTAGGCGACCAGCACCGCGAGCGCTGCAGCGGGAGGTAGCAGCGAGCCGTACACCGAGGTGGTGATGATGTCGCCGGTGATCTCGCGGGGGAGTGCTCCGAGCATCAGGGAGCCGAGACGTTCGCTCCAGGGCTCTGGAATGTTGCCGATGATCATCGGGATGACGTAGGCCAGGCCGACCAGGATGGCGATCGCGGCGGCGGTGGACCGCAAGATCGCGCCCAGTCCGAGGCCGAGCAGCGCGAAAACCGGCACCGTGAGACTGGTGGCGGCCAGCAGAGGAAGCCTGTCCGCGAACGCGGTGCTGTAGGCGCCCTGGAAGCGGTCACCGAGCACCCATCCGGTGACGAAATACGTACCGAAGACTGTTGTCAGGCCGATGACCAGGCCAAGTGTCCCTGCGATCGCGGCTTTGGCGGTGAGTATGGGCCAGCGGCGAGGGACTACGGTCAGGCTTGCTCTGATCAGGCCGGTCACGTGCTCCGAGGTGATGGCCAAAGTGCCGAGGATGCCCATGCAGAGCTGGGGCACGATGACTACTACTTCCTCAAGGTCTGCGATCTGGGCGATGCGCTGACGCTCGGGAGACACGCTGTCGTACATGCTCGCCGCCATCACGGCGAGCGCGAGTCCGAGGAGGATGGCGCCGAGGCTGATGGCGAGGATCAGGAACGTCGAGCGCACGGATCGGACTTTTACCCATTCGGAGGCGAGCACGCTCACACGTCCCTCCGCTTGAACGCTCATGCGTCCCTCCGTTTGAAGAGGTGGTAGCCGATGGCGAGGGCGACGACGGGATAGGCGAGGAGGACGGCTACCGCAGCCCAGGGAGGTAGGAACCCATCGCCCAGACGAGAAGACAGTCGCTGGTCCGCTATTTGGGGGACGAGGTTCGGCAGCAGCAACGTGGCCACGCGGGTGTTCCACGGTGGGGGCAGGTAGTTGACGATGCCAGGTAGCACGAACAGCAACGCGACGACTGCCACGATCGCGCCCGCCGTTGATCGGATGGCGGCACCGAGGCCGAGACCCACCAGCGCGAGCGCGGCTACCGACAACGCAGAGGCGAGGAGCATGGGCAGGTCGTCGGCGAACGAAGTGTCGTTGAAGCCCAAGTGCCGACCGTTCGCGATCAAGCGGCTCGTGCAGTAGGTGACCAGAAGGACGGCGCCGGCGGCGACGAGTGTGACCAGGCCGACGATCCCAGCCTTGGCCAGGAGTAACGTTCCTCGCTTGGGGACAGCGGTGAGGCTGGGGCGGATCATGCCTGTGGCGTACTCGGAAGTGATCGCGAGCACTCCGAGGACCGCCAGGCTGATCTGGACCAGTGGCAGAAAGCCCTGCTCAGGAGCCGCGGCCCGCAGCGAGCCGCGGCTTTCGGCGAGGCTGCTCACATAGAGGGTCCAGGCCACTCCGAGGACCACCGTCATGGCGGCCGTGCCTATGGCGTGGTGAGTGGAGGTGACCGAGCGAAGCTTGAGCCACTCGGAGGAGAGAGTCGGCTTCATCGCTTTGCTCCATATTGAACGCTGTCGGCGGTCAGGGCCATGTAGGCGTCTTCGAGCGACGGGTAGCGGGCCGTGAGCTCCGCGACGGTGGCCTCGGCGATCAGCTTGCCGCGGCCGACGATGATGATGCGCTCGGCGGTGAGGGCCATTTCGCTCATCAAGTGGCTGGAGAGCAGGACCGTCCTGCCCTCGGCGGCCAGCGAACGCATGAGGTCGCGAATCCAGCGCACACCGTCGGGATCCAGGCCGTTGACCGGCTCGTCGAACATCAGCACGCCCGGGTCGCCGAGCAGCGCCGATGCGATACCGAGTCGCTGCTTCATGCCCAGAGAGAAGCCACCCGCTCTTTTCCTGGCCACGCCCGCCAGACCGACCTGCTCCAGCACTTCGGCCACCCGCATGGGGCCGATGCCATTGGTGCGAGCCAGGCAGAGCAGGTGGTTGTACGCGGAGCGGCCTCCGTGAACGGCGCTTGCGTCCAGCAGCGCGCCCACCTGGTGCATCGGCCGGCTGATCGACGTGTATCGGCGGCCGTTGACCAAGGCCTGGCCGGAGGTCGGGGCGTCTAGGCCGAGGATCAGGCGCATCGTGGTGGACTTGCCGGCGCCATTAGGGCCGAGGAAACCGGTCACATGGCCCGGCTCGACCGTGACGGACAGCTCGTCCACGGCCAGGGTGTCGCCGTAGCGTTTCGTCAGACGTTGGAGTTCGATCACGCGGTAAAGGATGCGGGACGGTGGGTCGGCGGCGCGTCGGACCACGGTTCGAATCTCAAGGTCAGACCCTGGGTTGACGTGGGCACCCGGGTTCAAGAGCTACGGTTCAACGCGTGGATGACACCAGCCTTCTCTTCGCCAGGCGCCTGAGCCGTCACCAGCTGATCATGCTGGATCTGGTGGCGGGGCTGGGTTTCGTGTTCGTGTCCTTCACGGCGACCGCCACTGCCACTGTGCTGCCGCCCTGGATGCGGATTGCCCTCCCGCTGGCGCTGGGGCTTCCCTTGGCCGTGCGGAGACTGTGGCCCATGCCCGTGTTCTGTTTCACGCTGGCGATCGCCATATTGGCCACGATGGCGGACGCCCTGGGGTTCGCTTATCTGGCGCCCGCATACGCGCTCTATCTTGTCGCACTCTCCGGCCGGTTCAGCGCCATGGCCCCGACGTCGGCGATTGGGATGGTGAGCGTGTTCACGATCTTAGGGCTGACGGTGGCCGGTACGCCGCGTCAGGGTGCTCCGGAATGGCTGCTGCATCTGGACCGGCCGCTTATGGGGATTGCGGCTTTGGGCGGTGCCTGGACGATCGGCAGGGCCGTGCATGAGCGCAGGCTCTATGCGACGCGGGATGCTGAGCGCCTGGCGGCGCAGGCTGTGACGGACGAGCGGCTGCGGATCGCTCGTGAGCTGCATGATGTGGTCACACACAGCGTGGGAATGATCGCCGTCAAGGCTGGTGTGGCCAATCACGTGATGGCCACACGGCCGGAGGAGGCGCACGATGCTCTGCGGGTGATCGAGACTGCCAGCAGGAGCGCGCTGGTGGAGATGCGCCACTTGCTTGGTGTCCTACGGTCCACGAATGTGCCCGACCTCGTTCCCGCACCGGGCCTTGATGGGATCGAAAGGTTGGCGGAGCAGGCGCGGCTGGCTGGGGTCGATGTGAAGCTAGAGGTTGTGGTGGGGGCCGAGCCCAGACGAAGGGCGGAGGCCGGTAGCGATGCCGAACGTCGCCAGAAGCGTGGCGATCGGCCGCAGGAAGAGCACGACGGTAGGTCTGACGGTATTGCCGGGATAGAAGGCCCTGGCGGCTTTCGGCGAGGCCGCGGTGATGTGGTGGGGGAGTGGCTTGGTGATGGCGGTGACGCGGGTCCGGGCGATGAGGGTGAGCGTCCGGGATGGCGCGTTGGTGGGCTGGGCGTGAGCGGTGGGCTTGGGCAAGGGCCCGACTCGGTGTGGGGGCGGGGTGGTGAGCTTGGGCAGGGACCCGATGCGGTGCCGGAATGGGGTGGTGAGCTTGGGCAGGGACCCGATGCGGTGCCGGAATGGGGTGGTGGGCTTGGGCAGGGACCCGATGCGGTGCCGGAATGGGGTGGTGGCCTCGGGCAGGGACGCGATGCGGTGTCGGGGCGGGGCGATGAGCTTGGGCCGGGACGCGATGCGACATCGGAGCGGAGTGGTGGGCCTCGACAGGGGAGCGGTGCTCTGCTGGGGCGTGGCGGCAGCGAGTCGTATGTGGAGCGGCGCGATGACTCGGGGGCAGATGGCGGTGAGGAGGGCGCGGTGAAAGGCGCTAGGACTCGGGCGCGACTGCCTGATGGTGTGGAGTTGTCCATCTATCGGATAGTGCAGGAAGCGCTCACCAATGTGGTCAAGCATGCGGCGCCGGCCCGCTGCCGGGTGTCTGTTGTCGCTGATCGCAGAGAGGTGCGGATCGAGGTCGTTGATGACGGGCCGGGGCGGCGTACGTTGCCTGCGGTGGGCACTGGGCACGGCCTGGTCGGCATGCGGGAGCGGGTCATGATGTATGGCGGCGTGTTCGAGGCTGGGCGCCTACCCGGGAAGGGGTTTCGGGTTTTCGCGCGGTTGCCCTATGAGGAGGCCGCGTGATTCGGGTGGTTGTGGCCGACGATCAGGCGTTGCTCAGAGGCAGTTTTCGGGTGCTGGTGGACTCTGAGCCCGATCTGGTTGTGGTGGGGGAGGCGGCCACCGGGGCGGAAGCTGTGTCCGTTGTTTTGGAGCAACGCCCAGATGTTGTGTTGATGGATGTGCGCATGCCGGAAATGGATGGCATTGAGGCTACGCGGCGGATCAAGGATGTGTCGCGGATTCTTGTTGTGACCATGTTCGATCTTGATTCTTATGTTTATGATGCGCTTCGGGCTGGAGCGAGCGGGTTTTTGCTCAAGGACACGCCGCCTGTGGATTTGCTTGCTGCTATTCGGGTGGTCGCGAGTGGTGAAGCGTTGCTGGCTCCTACCGTTACACGTAGATTGATTGAGGAATTCACGCGCACGCCGGTGATGCCCCGGGTGCGAGGGTTGGAAGGGATCACCGAGCGGGAGCGGGAAGTGTTGACTTTGATCGCGCGCGGGTTGTCGAACGGTGAGATCGCTGGTCATCTGCAGTTGAGCCTGGCCACGGTCAAGACGCACATCACCCGCCTGCTGGCCAAGCTGGAGGCCCGTGACAGGGCGCAGTTGGTTATCGCCGCATATGAGAGTGGACTGGTTTCTGCTGCAGGATGATGTTGTTGTGAATGCAGGTGAGAGATATTAATCTTGAGTTTGGCTGCCCTGTCGGCCGGAGCCCGTAAAGTTATTTGATCATGCGATTCTTGGGGTGGTCGGGATAGGGAGAGCTCATCATGATCTTGGGTGATATGGTGATGGATGGCGCTTGCTGGGGTTATTGAGTGTTCTCTTCTAGGCTGATCTGGTTGCCATTGTCAGCCATTCGAGATGTGCGCCACTGAACGGTCCTTTTCTCTCGCCAACTGCGTCAAGCAGCCAATGGGCGGTTCGTTCCGCCTGCGCGATCAACTCGGGTGGGTAACCGAGGAGTACTTGGTGCTCGGCGAACTCGTCCTGGTCGTCGAGGATGAGCCGTCCGTCACGCATTCGGATTACGTCAAGATCAAGATCCAGCATGGTCACCTCGCCGTTGCTCCACTCCGGGACGGTGGTGACGTCCACATAGATTTCGCTCTTGTGTGGAGGTGAGTTGAATGAGGCCGTCCACCAGGCGTCGCGTGGGAACAGCATGATTGCGGTTGTCTCCCAGGTGACGGGTGGTCCTTCACCCTTGCGGGCGACGGTCCCGCCGGGCACATCCACCCAGATTCCGTGCTCGTCCTCGCCCAGCACTCGGGCGGAGTGGTTCCAATGCAACGCTCCGCCGTACTTTCGGTACACGATCCGCACATCGCTCATGTAGGGCAACTTATCCGGGGTTGCTGGTTGGTGGTTCACGAGGTGCGGCGTGTTGCTTCAGGCCGTCAAGGTGGAGGTCGGTGCAGGTTCATCTCATCGCCAAACGCGCGACGATCAACTCAGGCGAACACGTGTGAACAGTTGCGCGGGAGCGTGTGAGTTGAGGGGTGTGGGCGTGTTCGGATGTTGAGGGGGCATCGAACCGCCCGCTGTCCGTCAGCGGTGTGAAGACGGGGCTGTCCGTCGGTCATGTGAGGGCAGCCGGTTGCCTGTCGGGTTATGTGGGGACGGTCGGTTGTCTCGTTGGTTATGGGAGCGCGGCGGTTGCCTGTCGGGTTATGCGAGGGCAGCTGGTTGTCTGTTGGGTTATGCGGGGACGGCTGGCTGTCTCGTTGGTTATGGGAGGGCAGCCGGTTGCCTGTCGGGTTATGCGAGGGCAGTTGGTTGCCTGTCGGCGTGTGTGAGGACGGTCGGCTGTCCGTTGGTTATGGGAGGGCGGCCGGTTGCCCGTCGGTTTTGTCAGGGCAGCCGGCCGCTTGTCAGCTATGCGAAGTGTGATCGTCGGGTCGGGTCCGCTGAATCGCTAGGAGTGCAGTTGCAGGGCCGCTGAAAGAGCTGTCAGTCGTTCCGGGGAGGCGAGGCCGGCGTGGTACAGGTGGAATTCGGCTGCTCCCGCCTTGGCGTACGTTCTGAGCTGGTCGGCCAGGAAGGCGGCGTCGGCCGGCCGGGGCGGGAGAGTCAGGACGTAGGCGCCCACTCGCTGGTCTGGGCCGGCCAGTTCCTTGAGGCGGGTCAGGCGGGCGGCGTCCGTGGCGGGGTCGCCCCAGCAGTTGGCCACCAGCACGTCCGCTCCCGGCTCGCCTGAGGGGAGAGGGGCGAAGGCGCCGGTCGCCCAGGGGTCCGGGTTGGCGTGCAAGGTGATCGGGAGGTTGGGCGCGATGTTTCTGGCGACGGCGATCAGGCGTTGCCGCAACGACGTGGACAGTTCGACGCGCCGGGCGCGTACCTCGTCGGCGAGAGAGCCCAGTGCTTCCTCGATGGTGGTGGCACCGATGGCGCCGGGGGTCGCCGTGGGCGAGGTCCGGTGGTTCGTGTCGAGCGGCGGTGTGCGGTCGATGGCGGCGCGGACCTGGGCTCTGGTGCCGGGCGGGTAGCGGTCGGCGCAAGTGGTGCAGAAGCACAGGGACAGGAGGTCTACGTCGGTCGGAGACCAGTCGGCGCCGGAGGTCTTCTCGTGGACGCTCTGGTGGCCGAATCCCATGGGGCCGCAGGCTTCGAGGATCAGGCCGTCCGGTTCACCGGCGGTGAGGATCTCCTGGACGAGGCGCTCGCAGTACTCGATGACGTCCTCATGGGCCGGGCAGAGGGCGTACGGGTAGGGGTCGCCGAAGGCGTTGCGTACGACCAGGTCCGGGTTCGCGGCGCCCAGGTGGGAATTGTGGGTCAGGACGGTCCAGGCGAGCACCTGCAGGCCCGCGGCCTTCAGGGCGTCGCGCGCCTGGAGGTAGGCGTCCTCGGGCGTCCAGGTCGGAGCCGCGGGCACCAGGCGGGACCAGGCGGAGGGGCGGATCGGGAGGTAGAAGGCCGGGTATGGGACGTCCAGCACGCGGTGGTTCGGGTGGTACGGCGTGGCCGCCCTGGTGGAGTGGTAGCTCGCCGCCAGCGCCACGGCTTCCACGCCCAGCGCTGCCAGGCGCTCGGGAGCCGCAGGGTCGCCGACGATGTCCCAGGGGTAGACGTAGGCGACGTTCACCAGCGGGGTCTCCTTGCGGAAAAGTCGGGTTCGAAGCGTTGCATATAGGTCGTGTCGTCGCGGGCCACGATCCCGCATTTCTCGTACTGCTCGTTCATGACGGCCAGCGCGTCGCGGTCCAGCTCGACGCCGAGGCCGGGGCCCGCGGGGACGGGTACGGCGCCCTCGATGAAGCGCAGGGCGCCGGGTTTGACCACGTCTTGGCCATCTTGCCATGGCGTGTGTGTGTCGCAGGCGAAGGTGAGGTTCGGGGTGGCGGCGGCCAGATGGGTCATGGCGGCCAGGCTGATCCCGAGGTGGGAGTTGGAGTGCATGGACAGCGACAGGCCGAACGCCTGGCACATGGCGGCGATGTGCGAGGAGCGGACGAGGCCGCCCCAGTAATGGTGGTCCAGGAGGAGCACGCCGATCGCGCGGGAGGCCATGGCGGGCGGGAAGTGTTCGGGGGTGACCACGCACATGTTCGTGGCGAGGGGCATGGGGACCGCGGCGGCCACTTCGGCCATGCGGGAAATGTCGGCAGTGGGGTCCTCCAGGTATTGGAGGGTGCCTTCCAACTCGCGGCCCACGCGGATCGAGGTCTCGACCGTCCATGCGGCGTTCGGGTCGAGGCGCAGGGGTACCGACGGGAACGCCGCGTGCAGTGCCCGGATCGCCGCTATCTCCTGATCCGGGGGGAACACGCCGCCCTTGAGCTTGATCGAGCGGAAGCCGTACTCCTTGATCAGGAGGGCGGCCTGCTCGACGATGCCCGCTTCGTCCAGCGCCGCGCCGAACCTGTCCGGCTCCTGATCCGGATGGCCGGCCCACTTGTAGAAGAGGTACGCGCTGTACGGGACCGCGTCCCTGACTCGGCCGCCCAAAAGATCTACCACCGGCACGCCGGCCGTCTTGCCGCGGATGTCGAGGCAGGCCACCTCGAAGGGGGAGAAGACCCGATCGACGCTCTTCTCCCTCGTGCCGGCGCCGGTCAGCCCATGCGCGTCGCCCACCACGTCGCCGACGATCGCGCCGATCCGGGCGTACATCGTGTTCGTCTCATGGACGCCGAGGCCGACCAGCGCCTGCGCGCACTCCCGCACCTTGCCGAGATGACCGAGGTCCCCGTACGTCTCGCCCAGCCCGGTCAGTCCCTCGTCGGTGACGACCTCGACAATGGTACGGAGAGCCCACGGCTCGTGGACTCCGGCGGCGTTCAGGAGGGGCGGATCCCTGAAGGCGACAGGGGTGACGCGAATCTGCCTGATGATCATTCAGCGCCGTCCATATATATGAACAATAGCCAGATTTGTGGACAAGTTGCCGCAACTGTAAGAATCGGGTTGAAGCAGTGTCAAGACTCCGAAGGGCCATTCGATGATCTACGGACACGACCCCAGGACCGGCGAGACCGTGGGCTCCGCCTTGTCCGAGACCGACAGCGCCGGGGTCGACAAGCTCGTTTCGGCCGCGGCCGCCGCAGGCACGGCCTGGCGTGCGACCCCGGCGGCCGAACGGGCGCTCGCGCTCGAAGCCGTCGCCGACGCGCTCCTCGCGAACGTGGACGAGCTGTGGCAGATCGCCGACCAGGAGACCGCGCTCGGCGAGGGCCGTCTGCGCGGCGAGGTGGCGCGTGCCGCGGGTCAGTTCAAGCTCTTCGCCGAGGTCATCAGGGACGGCGGCTACCTCGAGGCCATCATCGACCACGCCGATGCCTCGCTCGCCCCGCCCAGGCCCGACGTCCGCCGGATGAAGCGCGCGCTGCAGGGTGTCGTCGCCGTCTTCTCGGCCAGCAACTTCCCGTTCGCGTTCTCCGTGGCCGGGGGCGACACCGCCTCGGCGCTGGCCGCCGGCTGCCCGGTGGTGGTCAAGGCGCATCCCGGTCACCCGAACACGTCCGAGCGGGTGGCGAAGATCGTGCGTGACGCGCTGCCGCACCCGGATCTGCTGGGCCTGGTGCAGGGCATGCAGGCGGGGATCGACCTGGTGCAGCACCCCGCGGTGGTCGCGGCCGGATTCACCGGGTCGGTGGCCGGGGGCAAGGCGATCCAGAAGCTGATCGACGAGCGTGAGGTGCCGATCCCGTTCTTCGGCGAGCTGGGCAGCGTCAACCCCGTCGTGGTGCTCCCGTCCGCGCCGGTCAAGGAGGTGGCGGCCGGGTTCGCCGGGTCGCTGACGCTGGGGGTCGGGCAGTTCTGCACGAATCCCGGGCTCCTGTTCGTGCCGGAGGGCGATGAGCTGCGCTCCGCCATCGTGGAGGCCGTCGAGGGGACCAGTGGCGGGCCCATGCTGGCCGAGCGGATCAGGGACGGCTACCTGGGCGGCATCGAGCGGCTGGGTGAGCTTGAGCTGCTGGCCGAGGGCAAGCCTGGCGAGGGCAGCCTGGCGGTCACGCCGAAGGTGTTCACGGCTGACGTCGACACGTTCGCGAAGAAGCTGCCGCACATCGGTGAGGAGTGCTTCGGTCCGGCGTCGATCGTGGTGACATATCGGGACGTGTCCGAGCTGGGGCCGGTGCTTGAGCGGCTGGAGGGCTCGCTGACCGCGACGCTGCACGGCACCGATCCCGGGGAGGCCGGGGACGTCGTCGAGGTGCTGGGCAGGAAGGCCGGGCGGCTCATCTGGAACGGCTGGCCCACCGGGGTGGCCGTGTGCTGGGCGATGCACCATGGTGGTCCGTGGCCTGCTGCCACTTCGCCGTACACGTCGGTAGGGGCGACGGCCATCGGGCGGTGGCTGGCGCCGACGGCGTACCAGGACTGGCCTGACACGCTGCTGCCGGATGAGCTCAAGGAGGCCAACCCGCTGTCCATCCCGCGCCGGGTCGATGGCCGTTCCCAGCTCTGAGGGTGAGTGTTTCCGGGTCAGGTTTCCGGCTGCCGGTGCCCAGCTCTGAGGGCCAGCATTCCCGGTTCCCGGTTCCCGGTTCCCGGTTCCCGGTTCTGAGGGTGAGTGTCCTCGGCTCTGTGGGGTCTGAGGGCTGAGAGCTGGGATCGGGTTCGGCGGGCTCTGGCGTGCGCGTGGCGTGGGTGCCGCGTGGTGTGGAGCGGTGGGTCCTGTGACCGCGCGTCCGTGCGAGTAGAGGAAGCGGGCGCGCGGTGGGGCCCGAGTGTGGTCCAGGGGAGCGGGTCCCCGGGTTGGCGGGGCGCGGGATGCCTGGGATGCAGGACGTCTGGGGCGTGGCTGAGGACGAGCAGGCCCTGACCGCCGGTGAGGGCACGGTCCCAGGATTCAACCATCAGTCCAGGTGGTGGGAGTGCTCACCCACCGGCGGCTACCAGACACCGAGTCTGCCTGAACAGCCAACCCGGTAGCTCCCATTAGGTGGCGGCTATGTCCAGGCCGGTGGCGAGGATCCGTTCCAGTGCCGCCACGTGCTCGGGCGTCGGATCCACCAGCGGCGCCCGTACGCCCCCCACCTCCAGCCCCCGGCAC
>NZ_VCKX01000199.1 GCF_005889725.1 Nonomuraea zeae | reverse complement strand
AGACGGCGGAGACGGCGGAGACGGGGGCCACCTCCGTGGCGGCGCCCGGCCGGGTGGTCAGGTAGCCCTCCTCGGCGAGCTGGTCGTACGCGGCGCTCACCGTCCCGCGCGACAGCCGCAGCTCGACGGCCAGCGACCGGGTCGAGGGCAGCCGGGTCCCGGGCGGGAGCCGGCCCTCCCTGATCGCCTGGCGCAGCGCGTTCTCCAGCGCCCGCCGCCGCCCGCCCGAGGCGGACAGCTCCAGATGCAGGTCCACGCCCGAACTGGCCCAATGTTTCTGCACAGAACCGGATCTTATGGTTGGTCCGGTGTCCCGGCGTACCGTAGGTCAGCAGCCAGAACTCGGAAGGACCACCCCCATGATCGTGATCGCGCATCTGAGTGATGTCCACATCGGTGCGACGCCCGAGAGCGCCGGTCGTGCCGGAGCCGTCATGCGCTACCTCGACGCGCTGCCCTACGACCTCGACGCGGTGCTCGTCACCGGCGACATCGCCGACCACGGGCTCGCCGAGGAGTACGCGGAGGCGGCCAAGATCCTCACCTCGCGCCATCCTCTCCTGATCGGCCCGGGAAACCATGACGTGCGGGAGGAGTTCCGCAAGGGCCTGCTCGGCGAGCGGGAGCGCTCGTCGGGTCCGATGAACGGGCCGATCAACCAGGTTCACCGTGGCGAGCGGGCGGTCTTCGCGATGTGCGACTCGTCCATCCCGGGCGAGAACCCGGGGCACCTGGACGACGAGACCCTCGCCTGGCTGGACGGCGTGCTCGCCGGTACGGACCTGCCGGTGTTCGTGGCCTTCCACCACCCGCCGGTGCTGCTGCACAGCGCCCCGCTGGACGGGATCAGGATGCACCGGCCCGAGCCGCTGGAAGCGCTGCTGGCCGCCCACCCCAACGTGCCCGCCGTGCTGGTCGGCCACGCCCACATGGGGGTCGCCACCACCTTCGCGGGCCGCCCGCTGCTGGTCGCGCCGGGCGTCGTGTCCGCGGCGCTGCTGCCGTGGGAGGGCGGGGTCTCGTTCGACACGTGCATCAACTACGACCTCCCGCCGTCGATCGCGTTCCACGTCCTCGACGACGAGGGCCGGATGACCACGTACCACCGGGTGATCATGCCCTGACGGCCGGGCCCCGGCCGCGCCCGACGGCGCGGCCGGGGCCGGTGCCTCACCGCTCGGTGAGCCGGACGAACGTCACCGAGTAGGCGGGGAAGTCGTAGGTGAAGGCCGAGGAGAAGCCGCTCACCCGCCGCTCCACCGGCGCCACCCGGTCCGGCTCGGCGATCGAGTTGGTGTCGGACGGCGCGCCGGTCAGCGAGGTCACCGTGCCCTCCGGCCGGACGCGGGCGCCGCCCAGGTCCACGCTGCCGCGTACGGAGGTGCCCTGCGCGTTGACGACCTTGAGCGTCACCGACTTCCCGTCCCTGGAGACCACCTGGTAGAGCGGCTCCACCGCGGCGCTGTCCACGAACTCGTTGACCCGCTCCCCGTCCAGCCAGGTCGTGATCCTGCGCCCGTCCACCTGGATCTTCAGCCGGTAGTCGCGTCCGGTCTCGACCGTGGTTGCGGAGGTGGCGATCGACGACTTGCCGCCGTTGACGGCCTTCTCGATGGCGGACTGGGTGTTGTTCCAGCCGCCGACGTTCCACCAGTAGAAGTTGCCGGTGTCACGGACCCCGAACATCACCAGGAAGCCCTCCGCACCCGCTGTCTTGCGGGCGGTCACCTCCATCGTGTAGTTCGACCACTCGGCCGAGCCCGCCGTGGACCTGGCGTCCTCGACCTGCGCTGTCTGCACGTAGGCCCCGTCCTGCACGGCCCAGGTGCCCGCGCCCGGCGTCCACGCGCCCGCGCCCGCCGCGAAGTCGTCCGACAGCAGGACGGTGCCGTCGGCCGAGGTGACCTTGACGTCGTCGTACCTGACCTGCGTGTTCCATGCGCCCAGGCCGATCGCGCCCGAGATGTCCGCCACCGGCGCGGTCTCGCCCTCGAACGTGCTCGGCAGCACCCGGTCGCCCACGTTGGTGGAGAACAGCCGCTGCACGTGATAGTTCGGCGTGCCGTACGCCTCGTCGTTGTCGAACCAGATGAGGTCGGGCGTCCAGTCCACGTAGTCCACGTTGGCCAGCAGCGGCGCGTACGACGCCAGCTCCACGACGTCGGCGTTGCGCTCGATGCCCGTCAGGTACGACGCCTCCGCCAGGGCGTTGGACAACGCGTTGCCCCTGGAGGCGTACTCGCCCACGAACACCTTCGGCCCGGTCCGGTCGTAGGAGTCGTAGCGGTGGTTGTTGGCCAGGAACCAGTCGGGGTTGTTGTAGTAGTGCTCGTCGACCAGGTCGGCCTTCTGATCACGGGCGAACTGCCACATCCGGTCGAACCAGGCGCCCTGCGAGGTCTGGCCCGAGTTCGAGATGATCTTGATCTTGGGATACCTCGCCCGGATCGCGTCGGCGAACTTGGGATAGTTCGTGAAGAACTCCGGGTAGATCTCCTCGTTCCCGAGCCCGATGTAGTCCAGCCCGAAGGGCTTCGGATGTCCCATCGCCGCCCGCTTGGCGCCCCACACCGACGTCACGGGCCCGTTGGCGAACTCGATCAGGTCGAGGGTGTCCTGCACCCACCGGGCCAGCTTGGCCTCGTCGGTCAGCGGCCGGTTCTCGCCGCAGCCGTTCACGCCCACCGACAGCACGGGCAGCGCCTCGGCCCCGACGTCCTCGGCGAACTGGAAGTACTCGTAGTAGCCGATGCCGTAGCTCTGGTTGTAGCCCCAGAAGTTGAAGTTCGCCGGCCGCTCCTCGACCGGGCCGATCGTCTCCTTCCACTGGTAGATGCGCCGCCGGTCCTGGTTGCCGGCGTAGGGGTCGTACGTGCCGACGTTCGTCACGCAGCCGCCGGGGAAGCGCAGGAACTGCGGCTCCAGGTCGGCGATCAGCTTCGCCAGGTCCGCGCGCATGCCGTTCCTGCGGCCCTTGTAGGTGTCGCGCGGGAACAGCGAGACCATGTCCAGGTCCGTCCGCCCGGCCGGGGCCTGCACCACCAGGCGGCCCGCGTCGGTGGTGCCCGACGCCGTGAACGACGCCGCGTACTTCGCCCAGCCGCCCGCCTTGACCTGCAACGTGGCCTTCCCGAGCACGCTCGTGCCGTCCTCGGCCGTGACCGTCAGCGGGCCCGGCTCCGTGCGCCTGGCCCACAGCGACAGGTCGTAGCGCCGGCCGGCCTTCAGCGGCAGGCCCCGGTTGAACCCGGCGTTGACGGCCCCCGCCGTGCCGTCGCCCGTGACGTCCACGCGCAGGTAGTTGCGGTTCTGGGGGTTCAGCGGCTCTTCGCCGGCCACCGCCAGGGTCGCGGTGGCGCCCCGCTCGGCCTTGCTCCACGCGGTCAGCCCCGTATAGGAGCGCTCGTCGGTGGCGTTGAACTCGAACGAGCGGTTCTGCACCAGCTCGGCGTACAGGCCGCCGTCGGCGGCGTGGTTGATGTCCTCGTAGAAGACGCCGTAAAGGTCGGGGCCGACCTTGGTGCCCTTGGCCCTGGTGTCCACGTTGAGCTTGCCCGAGGTGTAGCCCTCGATCCGGAACTTCGCCGCCTCGGTCCCCATGATCAGCCGGCCGTCGCCGATCGAGACGTTCAGGCCGCCCGACGACACCGTGACCTTGCCGCCGCCGGCGTCCTTGAGCAGGAAGACTGACCCGGTCGCGCCCAGCCGCACCTTGGGCGCGGCCTGGAGGTACCGGCCGGTGGCCACGTCCTTGAGCGTGACCCCGTCGCCGCTGGGCTCGGCCGTGAGGGCCAGGCTCGTCATCGGGGGCTTCGCCGTCGCGCGCACCGCCCCGGACGGGTCGGCGACCAGGTACGGCAGCGTCGCCGCGCGCAGCGTGAACGGCCCGGACGGGACCACGGCCCGCCCCTCGCTCGCCTTGAGCGCCAGGTAGTCGAAGTCCACGCCCATGGACGTGCCGTTCTGGGCCGAGAGCCCGAACAGCCCGACCTGCCGGACGTCCAGCTTCGCGGTCATCCTGGCGGCCTGCACCCAGGCGGAGCCGTCCCAGTAGGAGGAGACGAACTCGTCGCCGGTCCTGGCCAGCTTGACGATCTCGGCGGCCGAGCCGGGCCTGGCGGCGAAGCTCGACGTGAACGCCGCGCCCACCTCGGTGGCCGTCTCGATCACCGGCCCGCCCGCGAACCCCACGTGGGCCAGCCCGGCCCGCACGTAGTTGTCCCAGTCCTGCCAGGCCAGCAGGCCCGCGCTCTGGTAGTCCAGCGCCACCGGCGCGCCGAGCTTGGCGACCGCCTCGAAGTCGCCGGCCGGGACGTCCACGAGGAAGAGGTTCCTGGCGTTGTTGGTGCCCTGGTGGGTGTCGCCGGTCAGCGTGTCGAGATGCAGCGCGCTGCCTGACAGCGACCATCGCGAACTGTCAGGCGACAGGACCGTCCAATCCGGGCCGAGCGTGGTGCCGTCGAACTGGTCGACGACGGCTCCTTCCGGGATCGGGTCCGCCAGCGCGGCGGCCGGCTGCGCCTGTCCGGGTGCCACCAGCAAACCTGCCAGGAGCAGGGCCGATAAGCCGATTCGCGTCATGAGTGGGGGGCTCCTCAACGGTTGTTAGCGTTAACAATTCGAGTGAGCGTTAACAACAGCGATTCGCGACAAGTTAAGGACTGCCGCTTGCCCTAGTCAAGGGGCTCTTCGCGTAACCCGACCGTAATCCTGCGGCCCTTGACGAGACCCGTTGTTAACGTTCACAGTCATGGCCAAGCCAGGAAAGGAGCACGGCCGTGGGATCCAGCCTGGGACGCCGCCTGCCGGTCATGGCCGACGTGGCCAAGGAGGCCGGCGTGTCGCATCAGACGGTCTCACGCGTGCTCAACGATCACCCGAACGTGCGCAGCGAGACCCGCACCCGGGTGCTGGAAGCGATCGACAAGCTCGGCTACCGCCGTAATCTCGTCGCCCGCGCCCTGGTCACCAAGCACTCCAGGACTCTCGGAGTGGTCAGCTTCGACACCACGCTGTACGGCCCGGCCAGCACGGTCTACGGCATCGAGCAGGCGGCCAGGTCGGCCGGCTACTTCGTCAGCATCGTCAGTCTCAAATCCATCGACAAGGCCGGCGTCCGCGACGCCCTCGACTACCTGGCCGACCAGGGCGTGGACGGCATCGTCGTGGTCGCGCCCCAGCGCTCGGCCGCGCAGGCCCTGGCCGACCTGCGGCTCGACATCCCCACCGTGGCCGTCGAGGGCGGCGAGGCGGGGGCGGTCTCGGTGGTCTGCGTGGACCAGGTCGCGGGCGGCAGGCTCGCCACCGAGCATCTGCTGTCGCTGGGACACGAGACGGTCTGGCACGTCAGAGGTCCCTCCGACTGGCTGGAGGCGGAAGGACGCGTGGCCGGGTGGCGGGCCGCGCTGGAGCAGGCGGGCCGCGAGGCCCCGCAACCGCTCGCAGGGGACTGGAGCCCACGCTCGGGGTACGAGGCGGGGCGCAGTCTGGCGAGCATGACGAACGTCACGGCGGTCTTCGTCGCCAACGATCAGATGGCGCTGGGGGTGCTGCGGGCGTTCACCGAGCAGGGGGTGAGAGTGCCCGAGCGGGTGAGCGTGGTCGGCTTCGACGACATCCCCGAGTCGGAGTTCTTCTCGCCGCCGCTCACGACCATCAGGCAGGACTTCGGCGCGGTGGGCAGACACAGCATCGAGGTGCTCGTACGGCAGCTCGAAGGCGGTCATCAGGACCGGGAGCGGCTCGTGGTGCCGCCGACGTTCGTCGCCAGGGTCAGCACGGCCCCGACGGGCTGAGCGGCGCCCCGGCGGCCGAGCCGTACGTGGAAAGGCAGGAAGCGCTGGCGCCCGCCCTGGGATGTTAGCGTTCACATCAGAAGGGAACCCCCCACGTGTTAAAGAGGATCTCGGCGTTGGTGCTCGCCGGGCTCACCGCGATGTCGGTGGCAGCATGCGGCGGCGGCAGCGGTGGCAGCGGCGGCTCCGGTGGCACCGGCGGTGACGCGATCACCATGGGCTTCTCCCAGGTCGGCGCGGAGAGCGGCTGGCGGACCGCGAACACCAAGTCGGTGCAGGACTCGGCCAAGAACGCGGGCATCACGCTCAAGTTCTCCGACGCCCAGCAGAAGCAGGAGAACCAGATCAAGGCCATCCGCTCCTACATCCAGCAGAAGGTGGACATCATCGCCTTCTCGCCGGTGGTGGAGTCAGGCTGGGACACGGTGCTCAAGGAGGCCAAGGACGCGAAGATCCCGGTCATTCTGACCGACCGCGCCGTCGACTCCAAGGACACGACCCTCTACAAGACCTTCCTCGGCTCGGACTTCATCGAGGAGGGCAAGAAGGCCGGTCAGTGGCTGGTGGAGGAGTACAAGTCCAGCGCCGACCCGGTCAAGATCGTCGAGCTGCAGGGTACGACCGGCTCGGCGCCGGCCAACGACCGCAAGTCCGGGTTCGCCGACGTCATCAAGGCCGAGACGAAGTTCCAGATCGTCGCCTCGCAGACCGGTGACTTCACCAGGGCCAAGGGCAAGGAGGTCATGGAGGCCTTCCTGAAGTCCAACCCGGACATCGACGTGCTTTACGCGCACAATGACGACATGGGTCTGGGCGCGATCGAAGCCATCGAGGGTGCGGGCAAGGTGCCCGGCAAGGACATCAAGATCATCACCGTGGATGCCGTCAAGGACGGCATGCAGGCGCTCGCCGACGGCAAGATCAACTACATCGTCGAGTGCTCCCCGCTGCTCGGCCCGCAGCTCATGGACCTGGCCAAGAAGGTCGTCAAGGGCGAGCAGGTGCCCGCCCGGGTGGTGACCGAGGAGACCACGTTCACCCAGGAGCAGGCCAAGCAGGTCCTGTCCACCCGCCAGTACTGATCGAGCGATCGGGCCGGCCACACAGGCCGGCCCGACCCGCGAGGGAGTGCCGTCGGCATGAGGCCTCCTCCTAGGTGAAGCAGAGGTCATGAATACAGGAGGTCGGATGGCCGCACCCGCGCCGGTCCTGACGATGAGCGGGATCGGCAAACAGTTTCCGGGCGTGAAAGCCCTGGACGGCGTGGACCTGCGACTGCTGCCCGGCGAGGTGCACGCGCTCATGGGAGAGAACGGCGCGGGCAAGTCCACCCTGATCAAGGTGCTCACCGGCGTGTATCCCGCCGACACGGGCACCATCGAGCTGAACGGCGCCCCCATCGCGTTCGGCAGCCCCCAGGAGGCGCAGCAGGGCGGCATCAGCACGGTCTATCAGGAGGTCAACCTCTGCACGAACCTGTCGGTCGCCGAGAACATCTTCATCGGCCGCGAGCCGCGCCGGTTCGGCCGGATCGACTGGAAGCGGATGCGGGCCAGGGCGGCCCAGCTGCTGTCCCGGCTGGAGCTGAGCCTGGACGTCTCGGCGCCGCTGTCGTCGTACTCGCTCGCCATCCAGCAGATGGTGGCCATCGCGCGGGCGATCGACATCGAGGCGAGGGTGCTGATCCTCGACGAGCCCACGTCCAGCCTGGACGCGGACGAGGTCGAGCAGCTCTTCAGGGTGATGCGCCGGCTCAAGGAGGAGGGCATCGCCATCCTCTTCGTCTCCCACTTTCTCGACCAGATCTACGAAATTTCGGACCGTATGACGATTCTTCGCAACGGTCGGCTCGTCGGCGAATACCTCACCCGCGAGCTCAGCCAGGTCGAGCTGGTCGCCAAGATGATCGGCCAGGAGCTGGCCGCGCTCGAACGGCTGCACGGCGAGGCCAAGGTCGTCGACCGGCCCCTCGTCGAGGCCCGTGAGCTGGGCCGGGCGGGCGCCATCGAGCCGTTCACGCTCACCATCCACGAGGGCGAGGTCGTGGGCCTGGCCGGGCTGCTCGGCTCGGGCCGTACGGAGATCGCCAGGTTGTTGTTCGGCGCCGACCACGCGGGCACGGGAGAGATCGCGATCAGCGGGTCACCCGCGTCGTTACGCACGCCGCGCGCGGCCATGACGCACAAGATCGCGTTCTGCTCGGAGAACCGCAAGGCCGACGGGCTGATCCCGGACCTGACCGTGCGCGAGAACATCATCCTGGCGCTGCAGGCGACCAGGGGCTGGACCAGGCCGGTGCCGCGCGAGCAGCAGGACGAGCTGGTCGGCGGCTACATCAAGACCCTCAAGATCAGCCCACCCAACCCCGAGCACCTCGTACGCAACCTCAGCGGCGGCAACCAGCAGAAGGTGGTGCTGGCCAGGTGGCTGATCCTGGCGCCCAGGCTGCTCATCCTGGACGAGCCCACGCGGGGCATCGACGTCGGCGCGAAGGCCGAGATCCAGCGGCTGGTGGCCGAGCTGTCCGACGGCGGCATGGCGGTGCTGTTCATCTCCGCCGAGTTGGAGGAGGTGCTCCGGCTCAGCCACAAGGTGGCGGTGCTGCGCGACCGGCGGATGGTGGCGGAGCTGCCCAACGACGACGAGCTGACGACGGACGTGCTCATGGAGACGATCGCGAGCGGAGGCCGGTCCTCATGAGACGCCTGCTCTGGCCGGTGGTGGTCCTGGTGCTGCTGCTGGCGCTGAACGTGTTCTTCACGCCCAGCTTCTTCTCGATCCAGGTCAGGGACGGCCACCTGTACGGCAGCCTGATCGACATCCTGCGCTTCGGCGCGCCGCTGATCCTGGTCTCGCTGGGGATGACGCTGGTCATCGCGACCGGCGGCATCGACCTGTCGGTGGGCTCGGTGGTGGCGATCTCGGGCGCGCTGGCGTGCCTGCAGATCAGCCAGGACCAGAGCGTGTTCGCGGCGGTGGCGCTGGCCCTCGGGCTCTGCCTGGTGCTGGGGGCCTGGAACGGGTTCCTGGTCGCGGGCATCGGCATCCAGCCGATCATCGCCACGCTGATCCTCATGGTGGCCGGGCGCGGGCTGGCCCAGCTCATCACCGACGGGCAGATCATCACCGTCAACAGCCCGTCGTACAAGGTGATCGGCGGTGGCTACCTGCTGACGGTGCCGTTCGGCATCCTCATCGTGCTGGTGGTGCTGGCGATCACCGCGTTCCTGACCCGGCGGCTGGCGCTGGGCATGCTGATCGAGTCCGTCGGCGGCAACGCCGAGGCCAGCAGGCTGGCGGGCATCAGGTCGCGCGGGATCATCATCATGGTGTACGCGTTCGCCGCCCTGTGCGCGGGCGTGGCCGGGCTGATGATCAGCTCGAACGTCTCCAGCGCCGACGGCAACAACGCCGGGCTGTGGATCGAGCTGGACGCCATCCTGGCGGTCGTGATCGGTGGCACGTCGCTGGCCGGCGGGCGGTTCTCGCTCGGCGGCACGGTGCTCGGGGCGCTGATCATCCAGACGCTGACCACGACGATCTACTCGATCGGCGTGCCGCCGGAGACCACGCTGCTGTTCAAGGCCCTGGTCGTGACGGCCGTCTGCCTCATCCAGTCCCCGTCCTTCAGGGAGAAGGTGTTCCGCGGCCGCGGCCGAGCCGCCCCACCAGGCCCAGCGGCCGAGGAGAAGGTCCGGGTACGCGAAGGAGTAAGGCCATGAGCGCGAGGGAGTGCCGTCGGCTGGAGGAGCGGCGGGAGCGGAGCGACCAGAGCGGGGGAAGGCGGCGGCGTTGGGCGACCGAGCCCGCCTTCACGGAGTGGAGGCCATGGGTGCGGCAGTGCCGTCGGCTGGAGGAGTGGCGGGAGCGTAGCGACCAGAGCGGGGGAAGGCGGCGGCGTGAGGCGACCGAGCCGCCGAACGGAGTGAGGCCATGAGCGCGAGCACGATGACCACGACGCTTGGGCGGACGTCTGTGCCGGCCAAGTACTTGCCGGTCCTGGTGACCGGGTGCCTGTTCCTGGCCATGTTCGTGGTCGGCGGGATCCGCTACGAGGGGTTCGCCAGCGGCCAGGTGGTGCTCAACGTCTTCATCGACAACGCCTTCCTGCTGGTGGTGGCGGTCGGGATGACGTTCGTGATCCTGACCGGCGGCATCGACCTGTCGGTGGGCTCGGTGGTGGCGCTGTCCACGATGATCTCGGCCAGCCTGATGGCGGGGCCCGGGTGGCCGCCGTACCTGGTGGTCCCGCTGGTGCTCGTCATCGGGTCCGGGCTGGGGCTGGTGATGGGCTACATCGTGCACGCCTTCGACATCCAGCCGTTCATCGTGACGCTGGCCGGGATGTTCCTGGCCAGAGGGCTGTGCTACACGATCGGGACCGACTCGATCCCGATCGAGGACCCGACGTTCACGGCGTTCGCGCAGACCAGGATCGACCTGTTCGCCGACATGTGGATCTCACCGAGCGTGATCATCGCCGTGGTGGTCGTGGTCGTGGCGGCGTACGTGCTGCACTACACGCGCCTGGGCCGGTCGGTCTACGCCACCGGCGGGAGCGAGCAGTCGGCGCTGCTGATGGGCCTGCCGGTCGGGCGGACGAAGATCACGGTCTACACCATCAGCGGGTTCTGCTCGGCGCTCGGCGGGGTGCTGCTGTCGTTCTACATGCTCTCCGGCTACGGGCTGCACGCGGTGGGCATGGAGCTGGACGCGATCGCCGCGGTCGTGATCGGCGGCACGCTCCTGACCGGGGGCAGCGGCTTCCTGCTCGGCACCGTGCTCGGTGTGCTCGTGCTGGGGTTGATCCAGACGATCATCAGTTTCGAAGGGACGCTGTCGTCGTGGTGGACCAAGATCTTCATCGGATTGCTGCTCTTCGTCTTCATCCTGCTGCAGCGGCTGTTCTCGGCCCGGGCACGCCGCTGACCTGCGGGAAAGTTACCTGAAAGTTTCCGTGAGGTTATGCCCAACCGTTGACATAAGCTTTGTTAGCGATAACAATCGGCGGAAGCAAGCGCGAACTTTGTTCTGGTTCGTCACGTTCGGTGATTGGAACCATTGCTCTATCGGCAGCCGCCCCCTGAAGCGCTGCCGCGATCCCCCATCGCAAGGAGATGACATGAGGTTGGGACGAATCGGGGGCGTGGTGTCCGTCATCGCGCTCGCCGCGACCCTGACGGCCTGCGGTTCGAGCACGAAGACGGTCGACGCCCAGCCCACCGGCTCGGCCGCCGCCGCCGGCAACGCTGGCGCCCTGATCGGCGTCACCATGCCGACGAAGTCGTCGGAGCGCTGGATCCATGACGGCGACAACGTCAAGCAGCAGCTTGAGAAGCTGGGTTACAAGGTCGACCTCCAGTACGCGGAGAACGACATCCCCACCCAGGCCAACCAGATCGAGAACCAGATCACCAAGGGCGCCAAGCTCCTGATCATCGCCTCGATCGACGGCACCGCCATCACCTCCCAGCTCCAGCAGGCCGCTGACGCCAAGATCCCGGTCATCGCCTACGACCGGCTGATCCGCAACAGCCCGAACGTCGACTACTACGCCACGTTCGACAACTTCAAGGTCGGCGTGCAGCAGGCGACCTCGCTGCTGAAGGGCCTGGGCGTCGACGACGGCAAGAAGGGCCCGCTCAACGTCGAGCTGTTCGGCGGCTCGCCCGACGACAACAACGCGACCTTCTTCTGGGAGGGCGCCATGTCGGTGCTGAAGCCGAAGATCGATGACGGCACCCTGGTCGTCAAGAGCGGCCAGACCGACTTCAAGACCGCGGCGATCCTGCGCTGGGACCCCGCCACCGCGCAGAAGCGCATGGAGGACATCCTCACCAAGACCTATACCGGTGGTGCGAAGGTCGACGGCGTGCTGTCCCCGTACGACGGACTGTCCATCGGCATCCTGTCGGCGCTCAAGAGCTCCGGCTACGGCACCAGCGGCCAGCCGTACCCGACCGTGACCGGCCAGGACGCCGAGCTCGCCTCGGTCAAGTCGATCATCGCGGACGAGCAGTACTCCACCATCTTCAAGGACACCCGCAAGCTCGCCGAGCAGACCGTGAAGATGGCCGACGCCGTGCTCAAGGGCGGCGAGCCCGAGGTCAACAACACCAAGGACTACGACAACGGCAACAAGGTCGTCCCGTCCTACCTGCTCGACCCGGTGATCGTCGACAAGGACAACTACAAGGAAGTCATCGTCGGCGGCAACTACTACACCGAGGACCAGCTCAAGTAACGGCCTGCCCCGGGGACGCCACCACGTCCCCGGGGCTCTGCCTGTGAGCGAGGGGTATATGACCGAGCACATCTTGCGGATGAGCGGGATCACCAAGACGTTCCCCGGCGTGAAAGCGCTGCAGGACGTCACCCTGTCCGTCCGGCGGGGCGAGATCCACGCGATCTGCGGCGAGAACGGCGCCGGCAAGTCGACGCTGATGAAGGTGCTGTCCGGGGTCTACCCGCACGGCGACTACGAGGGCGAGATCACCTTCGAGGGCGCGCGCTGCGAGTTCGGGGGCATCCGTGACAGCGAGCACGCCGGCATCGTCATCATCCACCAGGAGCTGGCGCTCAGCCCGCAGCTGTCGATCGCCGAGAACATCTTCCTCGGCAACGAGCGCGCCAAGCGCGGCTTCATCGACTGGAACCGCACGAACTTCGAGGCCGCCGCGCTGATGAAGCGGGTCGGCCTGCGCGAGAACCCGACGACGCCCATCGCCGACATCGGCGTGGGCAAGCAGCAGCTCGTCGAGATCGCCAAGGCGCTGTCCAAAGAGGTGAAGCTGCTCATCCTGGACGAGCCCACCGCGGCCCTGAACGACGACGACTCGGCCCACCTGCTGGACCTGCTGCGCGGCCTGCGCGACGAGGGCATCACCTGCGTGATCATCTCGCACAAGCTGAACGAGGTCACCGCGATCGCCGACTCCGTCACGATCATCCGGGACGGCCGCACGATCGAGACGCTGGACATGGCCGCCGACCACGTGACCGAGGACCGCATCATCTCCGGCATGGTCGGCCGCGCGCTGGACAACCGCTTCCCGCCGCACGAGCCGACGATCGGCGAGGAGGCGCTGCGGATCGAGGACTGGACGGTCTACAGCCCCAGCCAGCCCGGCAGGAAGGTGGTCGACGGGGCCGCCATGACCCTGCGCCGCGGCGAGATCGTCGGTCTCGCCGGGCTGATGGGCGCCGGGCGCACGGAGCTCGCGATGAGCGTGTTCGGGCGCACGTACGGGGTGCACATCTCCGGCAAGGTCTTCAAGGACGGCAAGCCGATCGAGATCCGCAACGTGCAGGACGCGATCAGGCACGGCATCGCCTACGCCACCGAGGACCGCAAGAGGTACGGGCTCAACCTCATCGAGGACATCAAGCGCAACATCAGCGCGGCCGGGCTCAAGGGCCTGGCCAGCCGGGGCTGGGTGAACGAGAACGAGGAGTACAAGGTCGCGGAGCAGTTCCACCGGAGCATGAACATCAAGGCGCCCAGCGTCAACAGCGTCGTCGGCAAGCTGAGCGGCGGCAACCAGCAGAAGGTCGTGCTCTCCAAGTGGATCCTGACCGAGCCTGACGTGCTCATCCTGGACGAGCCCACCCGAGGCATCGACGTCGGCGCCAAGTACGAGATCTACACGATCATCAATCGCCTGGCCGACGAGGGCAAGGCGGTCCTGGTGATCTCTTCTGAGTTGCCTGAGCTGCTCGGCCTGTGCGACCGCATCTACACGCTCTCCGAAGGCCGCATCACCGGCGAGGTGCCCCGCGCGGACGCCACGCAGGAAAACCTCATGCATCTCATGACCAAGGGACAGGAGTAGCTCTGATGAGCAGCATCACGCCCGCCGACGTGGAGGTCGGCTCCAAGGGCGACGGGGGAGCGCCTCGGCAGCCTGGCCGGGTGTCGCTGGGCGGCCTGTCACTCAACCTGCGATCGAGCGGGATCTACATCGCCTTCGCGCTGATCGTCGTGCTGTTCTCGGTGCTCACCGACGGCGCGATGCTCCAGCCCCAGAACATCTCCAACATCATCGTCCAGAACTCCTACGTCCTGATCCTCGCGATCGGGATGATCCTGGTCATCATCGCCGGGCACATCGACCTGTCGGTCGGCTCGGTGGTGGCGGTCACGGGAGCGCTGGCCGCCGTGCTCATGGTGAACATGGGCCTGCCCTGGCCGCTGGCCCTGCTGATCACGCTGGTCGCGGGGGCGCTCATCGGCGCCTGGCAGGGGTACTGGATCGCGTACTTCGGGATCCCGGCGTTCATCGTGACGCTGGCCGGCATGCTGCTGTTCCGGGCGCTGACCCTGACCGTGCTGGGCAACCAGGGCATCGGCCCGTTCCCCGACCAGGTCCGTACGCTGGCCAACGGCTTCACCAACGGCTACCTGGGCAACATCGGCCTCGGCCCGCTCGGCGGCGCCGACCTGTTCAGCCTGCTGATCGGCATCGTCGCGATCGCCGGCATGGTGGCCGCCCAGTGGCGCACCCGCAACGCGCGCAAGGGCTACGGCCAGAGCGTGGAGCCCATCGCGCTGTTCGTGCTGAAGATGGCGGCCGGCGCCGCGCTGATCCTCTTCCTCGTCGTGCAGCTCGCCCGCTTCAAGAACCTCCCGTGGGTGCTGGTCCTGCTGGCGGTGCTCGTCCTGGCCTACTCGCTGATGGCCAACCGGACGGTGTTCGGCCGGCAGATCTACGCCATCGGCGGCAACCTCCAGGCGGCCGTCATGTCCGGCGTGAAGGTCAAGTCGGTGGTCTTCTGGATCTTCGTGAACATGGGCGTCCTGTCGGCCATCGCCGGCATCATCTTCGCCGGCCGGCTCAACCAGGCGGGTCCCACGGCGGGCAACAGCTTCGAGCTGGACGCCATCGCCGCGGCCTTCATCGGCGGCGCGGCCGTCCAGGGCGGTGTCGGTAAGATCGTCGGGGCCATCACCGGCGGTCTGATCATGGCGGTCATCAACAACGGCATGTCCCTGATCGGCTCGCCCAGCGAGCGGGTCATGCTCGTCAAGGGCGCCGTCCTGCTGGCCGCGGTGGCCTTCGACGTGTGGACCAAGCGCCGGGCGGGCGCAGCGCGCTGATTGTCATCGCCTGAACCCGCCGTGTCCTGAGCCCGCCCAGAGCCCAGTGAAAGGAGAGACCGTGACGATCCCCAAGCGTCGCCTGCCGGTCATGGCCGACGTGGCCAAGGAAGCAGGCGTGTCGCACCAGACGGTCTCCCGGGTGCTCAACGACCATCCGAACGTGCGGGCCGACACCCGTGCGCGGGTGGAGGCGGCGATCACCCGGCTGGGCTACCGGCGCAACCTGGTCGCCCGGGCCCTGGTCACCAAGCGGTCGCGGACGCTCGGCGTGGTGAGCTTCGACACCACGCTGTACGGCCCCGCCAGCACGATCTACGGCATCGAGCAGGCGGCCAGGGACGCGGGCTACTTCGTCAGCATCGTGAGCCTGAAGTCCCTCGACGCGGCCAGCGTGCGCGACGCCATCGACTACCTCGCCGAGCAGGGCGTGGACGGGGTCGTGGTGGTCGCGCCGCAGCGCTCGGCCGGCCGGGCGCTGGAGAGCCTGCCGGTCGGCATGCCCGCGGTGGCGGTCGAGGGCACGCACCGGGCCGACGTGTCGGTGGTGTGCATCGACCAGATCGAGGGCGCCAGGCTCGCCACCCGCCATCTCCTGGAGCAGGGGCACGAGACCGTCTGGCACGTCAGCGGCCCGGCCGACTGGCTGGAGACCGAGGGCAGGCTGGAGGGCTGGCGCTCCGCGCTGGAGGAGGCGGGCCGGCCGGTGCCCGAGCCGCTGGCCGGTGACTGGAGCCCGCGCGCGGGCTACGAAGCGGGCATGAGCCTGGCCTCGATGGACGGCGTCACGGCCGTCTTCGCGGCCAACGACCAGATGGCGCTCGGCGTGCTGCGCGCCCTGTCGGAGAAGGGCGTGCGGGTTCCCGACCAGATCAGCGTGGTGGGCTTCGACGACATCCCGGAGTCGGAGTTCTTCTCGCCGCCGCTGACCACGGTCAGGCAGGACTTCGACGTGGTGGGCCGGCACTGCATCGAGGTGCTGCTGCGGCAGATCGACGTGGGGCCCACCGCGTACGAGCGTCTGGTCGTCAGGCCGAGCTTCGTCGTCAGGTCCAGTACGGCGGCCACCAGGTAGATGATTGGCATGCCCCCGAAAAACCCCCTGGAGTTCAATGTGAACGCTAACAACTACGTGGTCGGAGTGGACTTCGGCACGCTCTCAGGGCGTGCCGTCGTCGTACGCGTGAGCGACGGCGCCGAGCTGGGCAGCGCCGTCCACGAGTACGCCCACCGTGTCATCGAGCAGAGCCTGCCCGGCTCCGGCAGGAAGCTGGGCCCCGACTGGGCCCTGCAGTCCCCGCAGGACTGGATCGACGTGCTCAGGATCGCCGTGCCCGCGGCGATCGCCGCCGCCGGCGTCGCGCCCGAGCAGGTGATCGGCATCGGCACCGACTTCACCGCCTGCACCGTGCTGCCGGCCACCGCCGACGGCACCCCGCTGAGCGACGAGACGCCCGACGAGCCGCACGCCTGGCCGAAGCTGTGGAAGCACCACGCCGCGCAGCCGCACGCCGACCGGATCAACGAGCTGGCCGCACGCCGCGGCGAGAGCTGGCTGCCGCGCTACGGCGGCAAGATCTCCTCCGAGTGGGAGTTCGCCAAGGCGCTGCAGGTCCTCGAAGAGGCCCCGGACGTGTACGCCAGGGCCGAGCGCTGGATCGAGGCTGCCGACTGGATCATCTGGCAGCTCACCGGCGTCGAGAGCCGCAACATCTGCACCGCCGGCTACAAGGGCGTCTTCCAGGACGGGGGCTACCCGTCGGAGGAGTTCCTCGCCGAGCTCAACCCGGGCTTCGCCGGGTTCGCCGCCAAGCTCGCCACCGGCGAGGTGGGCGACAAGGTGGACGGCACGACGCTGGCCCCGCTCGGCGGCCTGGCCGGCCGCCTGACCGCGCGGGCCGCCGGGTGGACCGGCCTGCCCGAGGGCGTGGCGGTGGCCGTCGGGAACGTGGACGCGCACGTCACCGCCGCCGCCGCGGACGCCGTCCGCCCCGGCCAGATGGTGGCCATCATGGGCACCTCGACCTGCCACATCATGCCCAGCGACCGGCTCGCCGAGGTGCCCGGCATGTGCGGGGTCGTACGCGACGGGATCGTCCCCGGCCTGTGGGGCTACGAGGCGGGCCAGTCGGCGGTGGGCGACATCTTCGCCTGGTTCGTGGACAACTTCGGCACCGACGGGCACGAGCGGCTCACCGAGCTGGCCGAGCGGCAGGCCGTCGGCGAGCACGGGCTGGTGGCGCTGGACTGGTTCGGCGGGAACCGCTCGGTGCTGGTCGACCACAACCTGTCCGGCGTGATCATCGGCCAGACCCTGGCCACCAAGCCCGAGGACGTCTACCGGGCGCTCATCGAGTCCACCGCGTACGGCGCCCGGATGATCGTGGAGACGTTCGAGAAGTCGGGCGTGCCGGTCGAGGAGTTCGTGGTCGCGGGCGGCCTGCTGAAGAACCGCTTCCTCATGCAGGTCTACGCCGACGTGCTGCGCCGCCCGCTGTCGGTCATCGGCTCCGACCAGGGCCCCGCGCTCGGCTCGGCGATCCACGCGGCCGTCGCCGCCGGCGCCTACCCCGGCATCGAGGAGGCCGCGGCGGCGATGGGCAAGCGCACGGAGGCCGCGTACGTGCCGGACGAGGCCAGGGCCGACGCCTACGACCGCCTCTACGCCGAGTACCGCCGCCTGCACGACTTCTTCGGCGACGGCCAGATGCTCCACACGCTCCGCGCGATCAGGAACGAGGCTCAAGCGTGAGCGCCGGGAGCGAAGCGACCAGAGCGGGCGAAGGCGGCGGCGTGAGGCGACCGATCCCGCCGAACGGAGTGAGGCAATGAGTACGAGAAAGATCGTCGCTGACCTGCACGCTGAGCTGGTCCGCTACAACCTGGTGGTCTGGACGGCGGGGAACGTCTCGGGGCGGGTCCCGGGCGAGGACCTGTTCGTCATCAAGCCGTCCGGCGTCTCCTACGACGAGCTGACGCCGGAGAACATGGTCGTCTGCGACCTGGACGGCAACCTCGTGGAGGGCGAGCACGCGCCGTCCAGCGACACGGCCGCGCACGCGTACGTCTACCGCAACATGCCCGAGGTGGGCGGCGTGGTGCACACCCACTCCACCTACGCCTCCGCCTGGGCGGCCCGCGGCGAGGCCATCCCCTGCGTGCTGACGGCGATGGCCGACGAGTTCGGCGGCGAGATCCCGGTCGGCCCGTTCGCGCTCATCGGCGACGACTCGATCGGCCAGGGCATCGTGGAGACGCTCAAGGGCCACCGCTCCAAGGCCGTGCTCATGCAGAACCACGGCGTGTTCAGCATCGGCAAGGACGCCAAGTCCGCGGTGAAGGCCGCCGTGATGTGCGAGGACGTCGCGCGTACCGTGCACGTGGCCAGGCAGCTCGGCGAGCCGCTGTCCATCCCGCAGGACGACATCGACCGCCTGTACGACCGCTATCAGAACGTCTACGGACAGAGGAGCCCGCGTTGAACATCTGGTTTCTGACCGGCAGTCAGGGACTGTACGGCGAGGACACGCTGCGCCAGGTCGCCGAGCAGTCTCAGAGCATCGCCGAGCAGCTTCCCATGCCGGTGGAGTGGAAGCCCGTGCTCACCGACGCCGCGGCGATCCGCCGGGTGATGCTGGAGGCCAACGCCGACGACTCGTGCGCGGGCGTGATCGCGTGGATGCACACCTTCTCCCCGGCCAAGATGTGGATCGCGGGGCTCGACGCGCTGCGCAAGCCGCTGCTGCACCTGCACACCCAGGCCAACGTGGAGCTGCCCTGGAGCTCCATCGACATGGACTTCATGAACCTCAACCAGGCCGCGCACGGCGACCGCGAGTTCGGGCACATCCAGACCCGGCTCGGCGTGCCGCGCAAGACCGTGGCCGGGCACGTCTCCGACCCGTCCGTGGGTGAGCGCATCCTGACCTGGGTGCGCGCCGCCACGGGCCTGGCCGAGGTGCGCACGCTCAAGCTGGCCCGCTTCGGCGACAACATGCGCGACGTGGCCGTCACCGAGGGCGACAAGGTCGAGGCGCAGCTCCGCTTCGGCGTCTCCGTCAACACCTACGGCGTCAACGACCTGGTCGAGGTGGTGGACGCCGCCTCCGACGCCGACGTGACGGCCCTGGTCAAGGAGTACGCCGAGCAGTACACCGTGGCCCCCGAGCTGCTCGGCGAGCGCAACGAGTCGCTGCGTTACGCGGCCAGGATCGAGCTCGGCCTGCGTGGCTTCCTGGAGGCGGGCGGCTTCAAGGCGTTCACCACGAACTTCGAGGACCTCGGCGGCCTGCGCCAGCTCCCCGGCCTGGCCGTGCAGCGGCTCATGGCCGACGGCTACGGCTTCGGCGGCGAGGGCGACTGGAAGACCTCGGTGCTGCTGCGCACCCTGAAGAGCATGGCGCCCGGCGGCACCTCGTTCATGGAGGACTACACCTACAACATGACGCCGGGCGAGGAGCTCATCCTCGGCGCGCACATGCTGGAGGTCTGCCCCTCGATCGCCGCGGGCACGCCGTCGTGCGAGATCCACCCGCTGGGCATCGGCGGCAGGGAGGACCCTGTCAGGCTCGTGTTCGACGCCGAGCCCGGCCCCGGCATCGTGGTGGGCCTGGCCGACATGGGCGACAGGTTCCGGCTGGTGGCCAACGAGATCGACGTCGTGACGCCGCCGCAGCCGCTGCCCAGCCTGCCCGTGGCCCGCGCGGTCTGGCGCCCGCGCCCCAACCTGCGCACGTCCACGGAGTCGTGGCTCACCGCCGGCGCGCCGCACCACACCGTGCTGTCCCAGGCCGTCGGCCGCGAGGAGCTGACCGACCTGGCCGACATGCTCGGCGTGGAGCTGGTGATCATCGACGCCGACACCACGACCGAGCGCTTCGCCAAGGAGCTGCGCTGGAACCAGGCGTACTACCGCCTGGCCCAGGGCTTCTAACCGGGCAGGTCCTCGGGAGGCTTCTTGGGGGCGTTCCTGCGCTGCTGCTCGGCGCGTTCGCGGCAGCGGCGCAGGAACTCCTCGTCGTCATCGGGATTGGTGGCGGCGAAGCGCCCCGGGCGGTCGTACTCGGGGAACGCGCTCGGCCGGGTGGCCGTGGCGGCCGCGCTGTGCTGCGGCCGGCCCGCGATGAGCCAGATGATCGACCCGACCAGCGGGAACAGCAGCACGATGAGCACCCAAGCGATCTTCGGCAGATTGCGGCAGAGCACGTCGGACGTGGTGATCACGTCGAAGAGGCAATAGAGCCAGAGCACGAGCGTGACCAGCCCCAGAGCCTCGGACAGGTAGAGCACGGCACACCTCCGTCAGCGGCACCTGAAACTAGCGGTACCCGGGCGGGCTGACAAGACGGTGCTATGGAAGGGTAGAGGCCGTGACGCTGACCAATTGGGCGGGAAACACCGCATTTCGGGCGCAAGACGTCCATCACCCGACGTCGCTCGACGAGCTCCGGCAGCTCGTCGCGGCCAGCGCTCAGGTGCGGGCGCTCGGCAGCGGCCACTCCTTCAACGACGTCGCCGACGCCACCGGTGACCTGGTGGTCCTGGACCGGATGCCGGACGCGGTGGAGATCGACAGCGCCGCCCGCACGGCGCGGGTGCCCGCGCGCATGACGTACGCGCGGCTCGCGCCGGTGCTGAACGAGGCCGGGTTCGCGCTGGCGAACCTGGCCTCGCTGCCGCACATCTCCGTGGCCGGCTCGGTCGCGACGGGCACGCACGGCTCCGGCGACGCCGTCCCCAGCCTGTCGGCCGCCGTGTCGGCGCTCGACCTCGTCACCGCCGACGGCTCCCTGCTGACGCTCTCGCGCGGTGACGCCGACTTCCCCGGCGCCGTGGTCGCGCTCGGCGCGCTCGGCGTCGTCACCACGCTGACGCTCGACCTGGTGCCCGCCTTCCAGATCCACCAGTACGTCCGCGAGGGCCTGACCGTCGACGCGCTCGCCCACTTCGACGACATCATGTCGGCCGGCTACAGCGTCAGCCTCTTCACCGACTGGCGCGACACCCGCGTCTGGCTCAAGCGCACCGAGGAGCTGACCAGCGCCGACTGGTACGGCACCACCCCCGCCGACGGCCCCCGCCACCCGCTGCCCGCCATGTCGGCGGAGAGCTGCACGATCCAGCTCGGCGTGCCGGGACCGTGGCACGAGCGCCTGCCGCACTTCCGCCCCGACGCCGAGCCGAGCAGCGCGGGCAACGAGCTGCAGTCGGAGCTGCTGCTGCCGAGGGAGCACGCGGTCAAGGCCCTGCGCGAGCTCTACGCGATCGGCGACGCCATCCGGCCGGTCCTGCAGATCTCCGAGGTGCGCTCGGTCGCCGCCGACGACCTGTGGCTCAGCCCGTTCCACGGCCGTGACAGCGTGGGCATCCACTTCACCTGGGTCAAGGATCCCGCCGCCGTGCTCCCGGTGCTGGAGCTGGTGGAGCGGACGCTGGCGCCGTTCGAGCCGCTGCCGCACTGGGGCAAGCTGTTCACCCGCCGGCCGCCCTGCCCCGACCGGTTCCGGTCGCTGGTGGGCCGGCTCGACCCGGCGGGCAAGTTCGCCAACGACTTCACCCGGGCGCTGCTGGGGGAGTAGCGCCCGGCTCGATACCGCCGCGGGAGTAGCGGGCGGCGCCCGGCTTGCGCCCCCGGATGTAGCGGGTGACCGGTCCGGGGGACGATGTGCGGGCCTGGCCCGTACGCGATCGTTGGGGGCATGACCGATCATTCGTTCAGGTTCGGCGCGGTCGCCGGACAGGCCCCCGACGGCGCGGCGTGGGCCGGGCTGGCCCGCCGGGCGGAGAGCCTCGGCTACTCGACGCTGCTGGTGCCCGACACGCTCGGCACGTTCTCGCCCTTCACCGCCGCGGCGGCGGCCGCCGCGGTGACCACGACCCTGCGCGTCGGCACGTTCGTCGTGAGCGTCCCCTACCGGACTCCGGAGGCCGTCGCCTGGGAGACCGCCACCCTGCACACGCTCACCGGCGGCCGGTTCGAGCTCGGCCTGGGCGCCGGGCGGCCGGACGCGGAGCGGGACGCGGCCGCGCTCGGCGTCAGGTTCGGGACGCCGAGCCAGCGCATCGAGCGGCTGTCCAGGACCATCGACGCGGTCAAGGACGTGCGCGTCCTGGTCGCCGCCGCCGGGACCAGGCTGCTCAGGCTGGCCGCGCGCAAGGCCGACACGGTCACGCTCGGCGTCCCGCCGACCTACACCGAGGACCAGGTGGCGGCCAAGCTGGATGAGCTGTACGAGCTGGCCGGGGACCGCTTCGGCGAGCTGGAGATCGGCCTGAACCTGGTGGCCGCGGCCGCCGAGCCGCCCAGCTGGCTGCGGAACAGGTTCGGCCCCATCGACGCCACCAGCACCGGGCTGCTGACGGGCACGCCTGCGGAGATGGCCGACACGCTGCTTCGCCGCAGGGACAAGCTCGGCATCTCGTACGTGTCGCTGAACGCCCAGTTCATGGACGACTTCGCGCCCGTGGTCGAACGGCTCACCGGTACCTGACAGAGCCTGACAGGTATGACCGGCACGATGGTGCCCATGACCGCAAAGGGAACTTTCGACACCGCCGGCTGGGACCCCCAGCCGCCCTTCGACGACCGCGACGGCGTCACGCTCGGCGTCGTGACCTTGTCCAAGACCTTCCACGGGGATCTGACCGGGACGAGCGTCGTGACCATGATGGTGGCCTCGACGCCGGTCGAGAGCTCTCGGTCGTACGTGGCGCTGGAGCGCATCGAGGGCACGGTGCACGGGCGGCGGGGGAGTTTCGTCGTGCAGCACAGCGCGGTGAGCGACGAGGGGGAGCAGTCGCTGCGCGTCTCGGTCGTGCCGGACTCGGCGACGGGGGAGCTGCGCGGCCTCAGGGGCGAGATGGACATCCTCGTCGCCCCGGACGGCAGCCACGCCTACACCTTCGACTACCGCCTCTGACCGCCCGCCAGACCCCGCGCGTGACCTCGTGTGTGATCTCGTGGGCCCCAACGGTGTCGCCGATCCTGATCCCGGCGTGACAATCGTCCCATGACGACGAGTCACTGGGCCTGGGGCCCCGAGCCGGACGCGTCCGGCTTACGGGAGATCGCCCGGCTGTTCACCGAGGCCACGGGGCTGGGCCTGTCTCTTCTACACATCT
>NZ_VCKX01000198.1 GCF_005889725.1 Nonomuraea zeae | reverse complement strand
TCCCCCGCCTCCTCCAGGCGCTCGGCCGCGTAGGCGCGGATGGTCTCCAGCATCGAGTAGCGGCCCGCGGGCGAGACCTGGACCAGCGACTTGTCGGCCAGCGCGCCCAGCACGTCCGCCGTGCTCCCGCACACCGACTCCACGGCCTCCAGCGTCGCGCCGCCCGCGAACACGGCCAGCCGCCGCGCCAGCACCCGTTCCCGCTCGTCGAGCAGGTCCCAGCTCCACTCCACCACCGCCCGGAGCGTCTGCTGGCGCGGCAGGGCGGTCCGGCTGCCGCCGGTGAGCAGCTCGAACCTGTCGCCGATCCGGTCGGCGAGCTGCTGAGGAGTCATGGTGCGCAGGCGCGCCGCCGCCAGCTCGATGGCCAGCGGCATGCCGTCCAGCCTGCGGCACAGGGACACCACCGCCGCCACGTTCGTGTCGTCCAGCGTGAAGCGCGGGCTCGCGGCGGCGGCCCGGTCGAGCAGCAGCCGGACCGACGGGTAGCCGCCGGCCTGCTCCGGATTCGCGCCGGCGGGCGGCGGTTCGAGCGGCGGGACGGGGGCCAGGTGCTCGCCCGGCAGGCTCAGCGGCTCCCTGCTGGTGGCCAGCACCCTGAGCGCCGGGCACTCGGTCAGCAGCCGCTCGGCCAGCACGGCGGCGGCGTTGACGAGGTGCTCGCAGTTGTCCAGGACGAGCAGCGCCGGGCGGCCGGCGAGCGCCTCGGCCACCTGCTCGACCGGGTCCTTGACGTCCTCGGGGCGGTGGTAGGCCGGGCGCTCGTCGCGCAGCCCGAGCGCGTCGCGCACGGCGCCGGGGACGTCGGCCGGGTCGCTGATCGGGGCCAGCTCGATCAGCCACGCGTCGTCGAGGTCGCTCTTGAGCGCCATCTCGGTGGCCAGCCGGGTCTTGCCCGCGCCGCCCGGGCCGACCAGCGTCACGATCCTGGTCCTGGCGAGCAGGTCGGTGAGCCGGCCCAGCTCGGCCTCGCGGCCGATGAAGCTGGTGCGCGGCGGCCGCACGTTGCCGCGCGCCCCCCGAACTCGCCCGTCGCGGCCGTGCCCGTTCTCGCCCTGCCGATCGAGACGCTGCCCATCAAGACGCTGCCCATCAAGACGCTGCCCATCAAGACGCTGCCCATCTGGAGCCTGCCGATCGCCCGCGCGGGTGAGTCGCGGCTCGCCGGACAGGACGGCCAGATGGGCGGCGCGCAGCTCGGGCCCCGGGTCGACGCCCAGCTCGCGAGCGAGCCTGCGGCGGGTGCGCTCGAACAGCTCCAGCGCCTCAGCCTGCCGCCCCGACCCGGCGAGCGCGCGCATGGCCAGCGCGGCCAGCCGCTCGCGCAGCGGGTTGGCGGCCAGCTCCGCCAGCAGCTCCACCGGCAACTCGGCGGCCAGGTCCGCCGGCGGATCAGCGGGCGCTCCGGCGGGCACCGGCCCGGACGCTCTCGCGGGCGCCCTGTCCGGCGCCGTCAGCCTGAGCTCGGCTCGGGACTCCACGGCGGACAGCCGCTCCTCCTCCAGCGCCGCCGCCACGTTCGCGAGCGGCTGCACGGCGGTCAGGTCGGCCAGCGCCCGCCCGCGCCAGAGCGCCAGCGCCCGGTCCACCCCGTCCGGCGTCCGCACCAGCCGGCGAAACAGCAACGCGTCCACGGAGTCGGCCGGCACGGCGAGCGCGTAGCCGCCGGGCCTGCTCTGCACCACCTCGTGCGGTCTCAGCGCCACCCGCAACCGCCTGACCAGCGTCTGCAGCGCGTTGGCGGCGTTGACGGGCGGCGCGTCCGGCCACAGGGCGTCGATCAGCCGCTCGGTCGTGACAGTGCGCCCGGCGTCGACCGCCAGCACGCCCAGCAGTGCCCGCAGCCGGAAGCCGCCGACCGCGACCGGCCCGCCGTCGCCCTCGACCTCCATCGGCCCCAGGATGGATATCCGCACATGTCACATCCTGCCCTGCCCGGCCTCCCACCGGCGGCACGGTCCGCACGACCACCCCTAGCCATGCGGACCGCGCACTCACCTGACGCGGCGAGCCCACGTGACAGCCAGCGCCGCCAGCCCCAGCACTCGCAGGCAGGCTCACCAAATTCATAGTAAACCAATAGGAATTAAGGGTAAAGAGCGTACGCCTCCTTCCCGGCAAGAAGTCTCAGACCTGCACGAGGGTGATGACGCCCGCGCCGAGCAGCGCCACCGCCCACATCCGATCCACGTTGAACCAGGCCCGCCGGAGCACGGCCAGCCCGGCCACCTTGTACACGATCACCGCGATCCCACCGGCCACCAGGAACATGGCCAGCGTGTGGTACGCCGCCACCCCCAGCCCGCCGGACACGGCGTGCCCCGCGTGACCCTCCGCGCTCAGCCCGGTGAACACCGGCAGTAGCATCAGCCCCGCGCCGTGCGCCGAGGACATCAGGAACGACCAGCCGGCCAGCTGCCACAGCGACAGCCGCATCCCCACCCACCGGAAGTGCCTGGACGACAGCAGCCGCCACAGGCCGAACCCCACCAGCACCACCCCGCAGGTCACCGAGAGCACGGTCCCGGTGACCAGGGAGCCGGTGGCGGCCACGACGAGCGCCACCAGGGCCACCGAGGCCAGGTGGCCGAGGGCGATCATCGGTATCGACTGGAGCAGCCGGTCGATGCTGCGCTCCTGAAGGCCGCGGGCCACGGCGAAGAGCCAGCCCATGGCCGGGTTGAGACCGTGGAAGGCGCCCAGCAGGAGCACCGTGGCAAGGGTCACGGGTAGCAGTAGGAGTCGGAGGAGGCGTCGCCGCCCTGGAGGCGCACCTGGTGGGGGCGCAGGCCGCGGAAGTCGTCGCCGTGCGGGAAGAACCGGGAGTCGAAGGTGAACGAGTCCGCGTCGATCTTGGCCATCCAGGCGCCGACGCCCTCGGGGTAGAACTGGTCGTCCCAGGAGCCGTACAGGGAGTTGGTCAGGTAGACGCGGCGGCCGTCGCGGCTCACCTCGACCATCTGCGGGCCACCGCGCGGGACGAACCCCGGGTCGGCCGGGTGCGGGGTCCGCCGGACGATCCCGCCGACGCGCAGCGAGCCCAGCTCCACCGGCTCGTACGGATCCGACACGTCGTACTGCTTGATCTCGCCGGTGCCCCAGCAGGAGACGTACAGGCGCTGGTCGTCCACCGAGAGCGCGATGTCGGTCACCAGGGGCGGCACCGCGCCGAACGGCTGGAGGAGCGGCGGGAGGAGGTCGGCCGCGGCCGGCTCGGCCGGGATGGAGATGACCTTGCGCGCCTGCCAGCGGCCGTCCTCGTGGAACCAGAGCCAGACCGAGGCCGAGAGGTCCTCGACGCTGGTGACCACGCCGACGAACCCGTACAGGCGGGTCGGGTCGTGGGCGGGGCGGAGCTCCAGCGGCATCTGGTACTCGTCGCCCAGATCGACCTCCTGGAGGTGCGTCCGCTTGCGGAGGTCCCAGAAGTGCAGCTTGTGGCCGTATTTGCGGCCGAGCAGCAGCTCCCCGACCACTCCGTCCTCGATCATCGACGGCGTGCCCCACTCCGAGGTGATCAGGACGTCCTGGTTGATGTGCCACCAGAAGTCGTAGGCCAGGTACTGGGGCCCCCTGTCCACCTCCCACTGCCCGACGACCTCGAACGAGGTGTGGTCGAGCACCGCGATGCCTCCGGGGCCGTCGCGGCCGTCGGCGCCGCCGACCGCGGAGACGTACAGGCCGTCGGGGCCGCAGTGGACGGTGTGCGGGCGCGAGTAGCCGGCCCGGGCGGCCAGCGCCTCCGCCTCGACGACCTTGACCAGCTCGGGGCTGACCCGGTCCTTGGTGTCGTAGATGTGGATGCGCGAGGAGCGCAGGCCGGGCACGACGAGGTAGCGGCGCTCGACGTGCGGGTGCGGCGCGTTGGGGCACAGGGCGCTGCTGCAGGCGTTCCACCCGAAGTGGTGCAGCTCGTCGCCGGTGTTCGGCAGGTCGGTCCAGCCGATCACCGTGCCGTAGGCGGAGGAGGAGGGGTCGGTGTCGAGCACGGCCAGCGCGTCCGGCCGCTCGGCGGCCCGGTCGAAGGCGGCGACGTAGGCGATTTTCTCGGAGGGAGCGCCGGCCGCGTCCCTGGGAGAGGGATAGAACGTGGGGTCGGGTGTCCAGAGAGTCATCTTTCCAGATATAGACCGATTCCCTACACGGTCAATAGGTATTGATCACCCGGACGCCTGCCGCCGGTTTACACGCACCCCTATTCGTGATGAATTCAGGAAATGACGGTGCAAGGCACGTGTGATCCGCGGTTCTCCCAGGTCGCGGAGGAGTTCGAGGCCAACCTCGCCGGCCGCGGCGAAGTGGGCGCGTCGGTGTGCGTGATCCTCGACGGCGAGGTCCTCGTGGATCTCTGGGGCGGCCAGGCCGCGCCCGGCCGCCCGTGGGAGCGGGACACGATCGGGCACGTCTGGTCGTGCACCAAGGGCGCGACGGCGATCTGCGCCCATGTGCTCGCCGCGCGCGGCGAGCTCGACCTCGACGCACCTGTGGTGCGCTACTGGCCCGAGTACGGCGCCCACGGCAAGGGCGGCACGCTCGTCCGGCACCTGCTCTCGCACCAGGCCGGGCTGCCCGCGCTGCGCGAGCCGCTGCCGCCCGGCGCCTTCTACGACTGGAAGCTGATGGCCGACAGGCTGGCGGGCGAGGAGCCGTTCTGGGAGCCGGGCACCCGGCACGGCTACCACGCGCTGACCTTCGGCTACCTGGTCGGCGAGGTCGTCCGGCGGATCAGCGGGCGCTCGCTCGGCACGTTCTTCCGCGAGGAGGTGGCCGAGCCGCTCGGGCTGGAGTTCTGGCTGGGGCTGCCGGAGGAGCAGGAAGGCAGGGTCGCGCCGACGATCCCGGCCGACCCGCCCGAGGCGCCGCCCGCGTTCTACGTCAAGGCGTTCACGGATCCCGCGTCCATCCCGGCACTGCTGCTGGCCCACGAGGGCGGCTACATGGCGCTCGGCGAGTCCGACAGCCGGGCGGCGCACGCCGCCGAGTCCGGGGCCGTCGGGGGGATCACGAACGCGCGGGGGCTGGCCGGCCTGTACCGGCCGCTGTCGCTCGGCGGCGGCGAGCTGTTCACCCCCGAGCATCTGGCGGCCATGTCGCTGACCACCTCGGCCGGCGCGGACGCGGTGCTGCTCGTGCCCACCCGGTGGGCGCTGGGCTTCACGAGGTCGATGGACAACCGGTACCTGCCGCCCGCCGACAGCGAGGGCGTGCTGATGTCGGGGACCGCTTTCGGGCACGCCGGGATGGGAGGATCCGTGGGGTTCTGCGATCCGGCCGCGCGGCTGGCGTTCGGCTACACGATGAACAAGCAGGGCCCGGGGCTCGGCGTCAACCCGCGCGGGCAGGCCCTGGTGGACGCCACGTACCGGGCGCTCGGCTATCAGCAGGTGTACGGCGGAATATGGCTCGCACCAGGCGACTAATCACGCGATACCGTGACATGTCACCAGTTCTTCCTCGGGAGCAAGCGGCATGTTCTTCGGTATCACCGACTTCTGGGCCTACGTGATCGGCGCCTTCCTGATCATCCTCCTGCCCGGCCCCAACTCTCTCTACGTGCTGAGCTTCGCCGCCCAGCACGGCGTCCGCCGGGGCTACCGGGCCGCGGCGGGCGTCTTCGTCGGCGACAGCGTGCTGATGTTCCTGGCCGCCGCGGGAGCCGCGTCCCTGCTCCGCTCGAACCCGCTGCTGTTCACGATCGTCAAGTACGCCGGCGCCGCGTACCTGGCGTGGATCGGCTTCCAGATGATCAGGGGCGCCTGGCGGGCCTGGCGTACCAGGTTCGCCGTGCCGGAGGAGTCGGCCGTGACCCTCGAACGCCAGCAGCGCCCGTTCCGCAAGGCGCTGACGATCAGCCTGCTCAACCCGAAGGCGATCCTGTTCTTCGTCTCGTTCTTCATCCAGTTCGTGGACCCGGCCTACCCCGCGCCCGCCCTGTCGTTCCTCATCCTGGGCGCGGTCATCCAGATCTTCAGCTTTCTCTACCTGACGGCCCTGATCTTCGGCGGCACTTTCCTGGCCGCGCAGTTCCGCCGGCACAAGCGGCTCAGCGCCGGGCTGACCTCGGGCGTCGGCGCCGTCTTCCTGGGCTTCGGCGCCAAGCTCGCCACCACGTCACTCGGATGAAACCAGGCATCAAGGCCCTGCTGGTTTCGTGAGGACCAGATGGAACGTGTCAAAAGAGGCAGTCGCACTCCGCCTCCTCGGGTACGGTAGGCCACCGGCGTGCTTCCCGGGACCCGGGTGAGGTCGATCTGGTTACAGCGACCGGTCCATCCGGAATGCCTTGTCCCCCGAACCCCGGGTAGACGCTGATCGTCGGCCTATCTGCGGAGCAGCCTTGAATCATCCTCCGGTAACCCTCCCACGCCTCACCGCCCTCGCCCGGCAGGCGGCTCCCAGGCTGCTCGAAGGCGTGGTCGCACCGCTGGCGGTGTTCTACCTGGCCATGATGGTGCTCGGCTTCAAGGGCGCGCTCGTCGCCACCGTCTCCTGGGTCTACCTCGGGGTGGCCTGGCGGCTGGTCAGGCGGGTCAAGGTGCCCGCCACGATGTACCTGGCAGCGTTCGCGATCACCGTCCGAGCTCTGGTCGGCTTCTGGACCGGCACCTGGATGTGGTTCTTCATCCAACCCGAGATGGGCACGATCTGCATCAGCATGGTCTTCCTGGCCTCCGTCCGGCTGAACAAGCCGCTCGTGCAGAAGCTCACGCTCGACTACATCCACCTGCCGTCGGCGGTGCTCAAGCACGAGCGGGTGCGCAGGTTCTTCGCCAGGATCACCCTGCTGTGGGCGTTCGTGCTGCTGGCCAACTCGACCCTGAGCATCGTGCTGGCGGTCTACGAGTCGCTGGCCGGCTCGCTCGGCGCGTTCATGGTGCTGCGCACGTCAGCGGTGGCCGTGATCAGCGGTCTGGCGATCGCGTTCTCGATCTTCGCCTTCAAGCGCGTCCTGCAGCGGCTGCACGTCTCCCACGCCTGAGACGTCCGGGACCGCTCGTGATCGCTCGACGAGCAGGAACGCCCCGCACATCCCCATGACCAGCCCGGCCAGCAGGCCGAACAGCTCCACGAAGTCCGTGACGCCACCGGCTCCCGCGCCGAGCGGCCCGCCGGCCGACCTGACGATCATCGCGTAGAGGCCCCAGCCGAACAGCGTGCCGGAGCCGAGCCAGGCCAGCACGAGCGGCCGCCAGAACGGGCCGCCCGCCCGCCGCCTGACCAGGGCGAGCAGCGCGACCGCACCCGCGATGGCGAGCAGGCCCTTGAACCCGTCCTGGAGGGCGGCGGCGAACGGCTCGGACACCGTCCAGGAGAGCCTGACCGCCCCGGCCGCCCCCGCCACCAGCAGCGCGCCCCACGCCACGACCTCCTGCAACGGCCTGGTCGCGCTGGTGAAGGGCAGGTCGAGCCGGGTGGTGAAGACGGCGGGCCAGCGCTCCCGGGAGTAGAGGGCGAAGGCCGCGATGAGTCCGCAGCCCTGCCCGACGAACCCGCCGTAGACCATCAGGTAGACCCACGGCGCGATGGGGCCGCCGCTGAACACCGCGGCCCCGCCCGCCGCCACCGCCACCGGAGCCGTGGCGACCACCACCGACAGCAGGCCCGTGCCCACCCACAGCGGCAGCAGCACGAGCCAGGCGGGCAGCCGCAGCCCCCACCGCGTGGCGAACGCCGGCGCCAGCACCAGCCCCACGGCGTCCATGCCGAAGGTCATCGCGTTGAGCCCGACCATCGCCGGATCGCTCATCAGCTCCGGGTCGGCGACGCCGATGGAGCTGCCTGTCAGCCAGAGGATCTTCAAGGTGAGATAGGGCAGCATGGCGGCGACCGCGATGATCACGGCGGTGACGCGGCCTGTTCCTGCTCTCTGCTCAGTCATGCTCCGAGCGTCGCGGGCCCGGCGGCCGGCCGCCTCCCGAGGCATGGGGATCCTCCTCCCCCTCAGGGGGGATGGGGGTGGTGACGGCCAGCTCGTACCCGTCGCCCACCGGGCCTGCGGTCAGCGTGCCGCCCGCGAGGCGGGCCCGCTCGCGCAGGCCCGCCAGGCCCAGGCCGCCGGGCGATGCGGTGGGGCGGGAGCGCGGCGGCCCGTTGCGCACGCTGACGCGGTGCGGCGAGAGCGAGACCGCCACGGCCGCGCCCGGCGCGTGCTTGGCGGCGTTCGTGAGCCCCTCCTGCACCACGGCGTGGGCCAGCGCGGGCACCGGCCCGGGGGCCGCTTCCAGCGTGACCGGCATGCCCGAGTCCTTCGCCCGCCGCACCAGGTCGGTGACGTCCTCGTCCACCGGGGCCAGCGGCGGCGCGTCGGCGTCCTCACGCAGCAGCCCGATGATGTGGCGCAGCCGCTCGGTGGCGTCGGCCGCCGCGACCCGCAGCTCCCCCGCGGCCTTCGCCTGCGCGGGGGCGAGCCCCTGGGCCACCTCCAGCCCGGCCGCCCGGACCGCGATCAGGGCCAGGTCGTGGCCGAGCGAGTCGTGCATGTCCCGCGCGATCCTGGCCCGCTCGCGCAGCCTCGCCTGCGCCTCGGCCGACAGCCTGGCCTGCCGCCGCTGCTGCAGCAGCTTGCGGCGCAGCATCCCGAACAGGTACGGCACCAGGTACGTGCCGGTCAGCCCGGTGCTCATGGACACCCACAGGCCCAGATCGCCGCCCCTGGCCAGCACCACGCCCACGCCGACGATCATGATCAGGCAGAACGCCAGCAGGGCCGGCCAGACCTTGGCCATCCGCCGCCCGGTCAGGTAGGCGTACCAGATGATGAACGGCGACGTGGCCAGCAGCGGGAGGATCTTGACGTCGCGCCGCGGCAGCAGCCAGCTCAGGTCCACGGTCGCGAACCCGTCGCCGAAGCGCCACGGCCCCAGCGGCACCAGCAGCACGAGTGCCGCCAGCGGCCAGGGCCGGCCGACCAGCACGGCCACCGTGTCCAGCGCCAGTCTGGGCACGGTCACCATGCCGAAGGCGGCGGGATCCTGGACGGGATCGGGCCCCATGGCCGCGGTGAAGACGCACAGCAGGGCCCAGAGCAGCACGTCGTAGACCACTTGGCGGCGGCTTTCCCGGCGCAACCGGCGCAGATGCTTCACCGCACCGACGGTAGCGGGCGAACCGGACCGCGTACTCCGCCGGAAGTCCAGCCCCGGACCTGACGAAAGTCGGGGTGGGGCGCGGGGCACCGTCGCGGTAGAGCTAACCCCACCCCGAAAGCGCCTACTTCCACTCCTGTGTCGCGCGGCCCGAACCGGTTTGATCGATGGTGTCACCCGGAGGTCGCGGCCCTGCCCCTGACGAAAGTAGGGGGTGGTGCCTGCCGATCGTCCGATGTGCCGTGACCTGCGGAGTTTCTACCTTCATGGGGTACTGGCCCTGACCCGTATCCGGGGAAGGGCCCGCGTTCGACCGGGGGCATCCCCGATGTCCCCCGGCCCCGGACGCCGACACGCTGTGTGAGTGCCCTAAAGATCGGAGTACACGCTCATGTCGCACGCCATCCTCGACCTGATCCAGCAGGTGATGTCGTCTCCCTGGCTCTATGCCGCGCTGTTCGCCCTGGCGCTGCTCGACGGGTTCTTCCCGATCGTGCCCGCCGAGACGTCAGTGATCACCGCCGCGGTCTTCGCCGCGACCGGCGAGACGAACCTGGCCCTGGTGATCGTGGTCGCGGCTCTGGGCGCGTTCGCGGGTGACCACATCTCGTACCTGATCGGCAGCAAGTCCGCAGGCCGGCTCCGTGACAAGAAGGCGTTCGTCTGGGCACGCGGCGCCCTGGCGGAGCGGGGCGGCCTCGTCCTCGTGGTGGCCAGGTACATCCCCGGCGGGCGTACCGCGACCACGCTGACCATGGGCGCGGTGCGGTATCCGCTGCGCTCGTTCACCTTCTTCGACGCGATCGCGGCGAGCTCGTGGGCGGTGTACTCCGGGCTGATCGGCTTCTTCGGCGGGATGGCCTTCGAGAACGACCCGATCAAGGGCCTGCTCCTCGGCCTGGGCATCGCCCTGTCCATCACCGCGCTCGTCGAGATCATGCGATGGGCCAGGAAGCGACGCGCCATCCAGGCTTCGCCAGAACGCCTTCCCGTGGACACGTCCGTTTGACCCTGCCTGGCAACCATCCGTCTGAAAGGAGTGCGCATGACTGTGCTGGCCGCGGTGATCGCCCTGGTCGGTTCGCTGTTCTTCGCGCTCGGGGCCGCTCTGCAGCAGTTCGAGGCGGTCGGCACCGCGAAGCCGGGGCTGCTCGCCCTGCTGCGCAGGCCGCGCTGGGTGTTCGGGGGCGTGTCCATCCTGGCGGGTGGCGGCCTGCACATCGTCGCCCTGGGGCTCGGCCCGCTCACCGTCGTCCAGCCGATGGGCGTGGCCAGCCTGCTGTTCGCCCTGCCCATCGCCGCCACGCTGCACGGCCGCAAGCCGTCGCGGCGGGAGCTGGCGGCGGCCGGGGTGGTCGCGGCCGGGCTGATCGGCCTCGTGCTGCTGGTCCCCGAGTCCGACGGTCCCACCTACCTCGGCCCGGACGGCGTGCTCACGCTGCTCGGCGTCTCCGGCGTCGCGGCCGTGCTGCTGTGGGCCGGCTCGAAGGCGGTCTCGCCCGCGGGCCGGGCGGCGCTGCTGGCGACCAGCTCGGGCGTGCTGTACGGCGCGACGGCCACGCTCGTGCGCGTGCTGGTGGACGGCACGTGGAACTGGTGGTACCTGCTGGCGCTGCCGATCCCCGCGCTGCTGGCGCTGATGATGCTCCAGCGCGCGTACGCCGTCGGCCACTTCGGCGTCTCGTTCGCCTCGCTCCAGATCGCCGACCCGCTGACGGCCGTGGCGTTCGGCGCGCTGCTGCTCGGCGAGCCGCTGCCGACCGGGATCGCCCCGATCGCGGCGGCGGCCCTGACCGCCGCGGGCACCGTCGCCCTGGCGCGGACCAGCCCGATGGAGGCCCACCGCGACCCTGCCTGATGTCTCCTGTTCTTCTTCTGCGCTCTTTCTTCCGGCCCTCCTCCGGCCGAGTCCCCTTGTGAAATCGGAGTCACCGTCATGGCCATGCCCCTGCATACCGTTTCCGACCAAGCCACCCTGGCCCCCGCCCCCGAGCGGCCCCGCCGGATCCTGATCTCGTCCGACACCTATCCCCCCGACGTGAACGGCGCCGCCTACTTCACCCACCGCCTGGCCACCGGCCTGGCCGCGCGCGGCAACGAGGTGCACGTCGTCTGCCAGTCCGACCTGGGCCCCGCCAGCGCCGACGTCGTGGACGGCGTGGTCGTGCACCGGCTGCGCTCGGCTCCCCTGCTGGTCCACCCGACCATGAGGGTCACCGTGCCGACCAGGCTGGACCGGCTGGTCGCCGGCATCGCGCCCGACGTGCTGCACACGCAGGGCCACTTCGTCGTCGGCCGGGCCGCCATCTCCGCCGCCCGCCGCGCCGGCGTGCCCATCGTGGCCACCAACCACTTCATGCCCGACAACCTCTTCCAGTTCGGACACATCCCCGACCGCCTGCGGGCCAAGGCGGGCCGCCTGGCCTGGCGCGACTTCGGCCGGATCTTCAACCGGGCCCAGCACATCACCACGCCCACCCCGTTGGCCGCCAGGCTCCTGGCCGAGCAGGGCTTCGCCCGGGAGGTGGAAGCGGTCTCCTGCGGGATCGACCTGACCAGGTTCCACCCGCACGCCGAGCCCAAGGCATGGGCGCGCAAGATGTTCGACCTGCCCGACCGGCCCACGATCCTGTTCGTCGGCCGCCTGGACGAGGAGAAGCGCCTGGACGAGGTGGTCCGCGCGCTGCCGATGGTGCTCAACGAGACCGACGCGCAGGTGGCGTTCGTCGGCAAGGGCAACCAGCGGGCGGACCTGGAGCGGCTGGCCAGGCGCATCGGGGTGGGCGACCGCGTGTTCTTCCTCGGCTTCGTGGCCGACGAGAACATGCCCCAGGCGTACGCCGCCGCCGACGTGTTCGCCATGCCGGGCGTCGCCGAGCTGCAGAGCATCGCCACCCTGGAGGCCATGGCGACGGGGCTGCCCGTCGTGGCCGCGGACGCGATGGCGCTGCCGCACCTGGTGTCCGGCAACGGCTACCTGTTCCCGCCGGGCGACGTGGTCTCGCTGGCCAGGCACCTGACGGAGATCCTCGCCGACGACGACCTGCGGACCAGGCTCGGCCGGGCCAGCAGGGAGCTGGCGCTGACCCACGACGACCAGTCCTCGCTCGCCCGGTTCGAGCGGATCTACGATGAGGTGGCTCGATGACCCCATGGCAGAGCGTCTGGGGCACCGTCGCCGGCACGGTGGTGTCCGCGTGCGCCCTCGCCTACGCGCAGGTCACACTGCCCGCGCAACCGCTGCTCAGCGACTACGCGCTGGTGTCGGGCGGGCTGCCGCCCGTGCTGATCGGGATGCTGGCGCTGGCGGGGGCGTGCCTGAGTCTCGCGTACGGCCTGGCGGCCAACGACCCGGCCCGCACCGCGGCCACCAGGGTGCTGCTGCTGGCCGGGGCGGCGGGGCTGATGATGAGCGCGATCTTCCCCACCGATCCCGGCTCGTCGCAGATCGGCTCGCTGTCCGGCGAGATCCACCGCTGGTCGGCGGCGGTCGTCTTCACCTCGCTGCCGGTCGCCGGCTGGGCCCTGGCCCGGGGCCGCGCGGCGGCGCCCAGGTGGAACACGGTCAAGGCCATGAGCGTGGCCTGCGCGATGACGCTGGCCGCCTACCTGGCGGCGCACCCGGCCACCCTCACCTCGCCGCTGATCGGCGGCGCGGCCTACTACGGGCTGCTGGAGCGCGCCGTGGTGCTGGCCGAGATGGTGCTGCTGACCACCATGGCGCTGGCCGCCACCGAGCGACGCCCGGCCGTGCGGGCCGGGACGGCCCCGCAGGAGGTGCCCGCCGCGGACGGGTCACAGCCCGAGCAGCAGGAACGACTCGCCGCCTGACACACTTCGACCGCCGGCGAAGGGACCGCGTTCTAGCGTGAGGCCATGCAGACAACGGGGCAGACAACGGGACAGATCGCAGGGCAGACCACAGGGCAGACCGCGCGGCGGATCACGCGGCACGCGGAGGCCGTGGCGGTGCTCGCCGACACCAGATACGTGCCACCTCCCGTACGCCAGGACGGCCAGGAGGGAACGCTCGCCTGGCTCCGCGCCCAGGTGTCCAGGTTCAGCACCGGGCAGGCGCACGCCGAGCGGCGGCGGCTGCTGACCGAGCGGCTGGCCGCCATCGACCCGGCCGGGCTGAGGCCCGCCGCCAGAGCCATGACCGAGGAGCGCGGCGGCGACTGGCGCGGCGTGCCGACTGCCGTGCTCGGAGCCGCGCTGGGCGTGCCGGACACCGCAGCCGTGCCCGCGGCCGCGGCCGGATACCTGTCCGGCGAGGAGAGCCGGGAGGCCGACGCCGCCGTCACGACACTGATCGAGCTGGCCGACCTTCCCGCGATCACGCTGCTGCTCCAGGGTCACGCCGCCGTGGAGGGGCTCATCGAGACCGCCCTCAAGCATGCCGAGCCCGGCGACGACGCCGAGGCGCTGCTGGAGGAGACGCTCAGGCAGGATCCGCCGCTCAAGGCGACGCGCAGGCTCGACACGCTGACCGGCGACGAGGTGACGATCGACCTGGTGGCCGCCAACCGCGACCCCGAGGTGTTCCAGGACCCCGCGCGCTTCGACCCGGCACGCGGCAGGAGCCCGCATCTGACCTTCGGCTCCGGCGTACGGCCCTGCCCCGCGCCCGCCCACGCGCTCGCGCTGGCCGCGGGCGTGCTCGACGCGCTGCTCGGCGGAGGAGCCCGATGAGCTTCGGCGACCTGCACCGCCCCGGCGACCCGCTGCTGCTGCCCAACGCCTGGGACTACGGCTCCGCCGCCGTCCTGGCCGCGCACGGCTTCCCGGCGATCGGCACGACCAGCCTCGGCGTGGCCGCCGTGCACGGCAAGCCGGACGCGGCCGGCGCGACCAGGGCGGAGACCATCGAGCTGGCCGAGGCGATCAGCGGCCTCGGCGTCCTGGTCACGGTGGACATCGAAGGCGGCTTCAGCGACGACCCCGCCGAGGTGTCGGACCTGGTCGCGAGCCTGGCCGCACTCGGCGTGGCAGGCGTGAACCTGGAGGACGGCCGGCCCGACGGCACGCTGCGCCCGGTGGAGCTGCACCAGCGGATCATCGAGGCGGCCAAGGGCCACGGCGTGTTCGTCAACGCCCGTACGGACACGTGCTGGCTCAAGACGGGTGACACGCGCGAGCGGGTGAGCGCGTACGGGCACGCGGACGGGATCTTCGTACCCGGGCTGAGCGACCTGGAGGAGATCGCCGAGATCGCCGCGCGCACGACGCTGCCGCTCAACGTCCTCTACCAGCCGGCCGGCCCGACGCTCGCGCAGCTCGCCGCGGCCGGGGTGGCCAGGGTGAGCACCGGCTCGCTGCTCTACCGGGCCTCGCTCCAGGGAGCCCTGGCGGCGGTGCTGGCCGCCCGCGGGGAGGAAGCGCCGCCGGCGCCGACATACGCCGAAATAACCGCGATGCTGCCGCAGCCACGATAATCGAGACATGCGCTTCCAGATCCTCGGGCCCACCAACGCGCTGGGCGGGGACGGCGAGCCGGTCGCGCTCGGGGGCCCCCGAGTGCGTGCCCTGCTGACGCTGCTCGCCCTGCACGCGGGCCGCGTCGTCAGCGCGGAGCAGCTCGTGGACGGCATGTACGGCCCCAGGCCCCCCGAGGGCGTCGCCAACGCGCTCCAGTCGCAGGTGTCCAGGCTGCGCCGGGCGCTGGGCAGGGACCTGGTGGAGTTCCACCCCGCCGGATACCGGCTGGTCGCCGACCCGCAGGACGTGGACGCGCGCAGGTTCGAGATGCTCGCACAGGCGGGCCGGCAGGCCCTGGCGGGCGGCGACCCCGGACAGGCGGCCACGCTCCTCCGCGAGGCACTGGAGCTGTGGCGGGGCGCGCCGCTGGCCGACGCCCCGCACGCCGAGGCCGCCGCGACGGCGCTGGCGGAGCTGCAGCTGACCGCCACCGAGGACCGTCTCCAGGCGGACCTCGACCTGGGCAGGCACCGCGAGCTGGTCGCCGAGCTGAGCCAGCTCGCCGCCGCACATCCGCTGCGCGAGCGGCTGCGCGCCCAGCTCATGCGGGCCCTGTACGGCAGCGGCCGCCAGGCCGAGGCGCTGACCGTCTACGACGAGGCCAGGAAGCTGCTGGACGACGAGCTCGGCGTCGAGCCGGGGGCCGAGCTGGCGGCGGCGCACCTGGCCGTGCTCAGGGCCGATCCGGCGCTCGGCACGCCCCTGCCGGCCGGAGCCCCCGCCGCGCGGCGCTCGCCCAGGCAGGGGGTGCGCGCCCAGCTCACCAGCTTCGTGGGCCGGGCCGGCGAGCTCGATCAGCTGGGCGAGCGGCTGCGCGCGAGCCGGCTGGTCACGCTGATCGGGCCGGGCGGCGCGGGCAAGACCCGGCTGGCGACCGAGGCGGCCGAGCGCGCCACCGGCGACGTGTGCTTCGTGCCGCTCGCCCCGGTCACCGACGGCGCCGACGTGGCCAGGGCCGTGCTGGCCGCGCTCGACATCCGCGACGCGACGCTGCACCATTCCGGCCGCCCGGTCGTGGACCCGGGCACCAGGCTGCTCACCGCGCTGGCCGATCGCAGCCTGCTGCTGGTGCTGGACAACTGCGAGCACCTCGTGGCCGCCACGGCCGAGCTGGCGGACCTGCTGCTGGCCGCCTGCCCCGGGCTGCGCGTGCTGGTGACCGGGCGCGAGGCCCTGGGCATCACCGGGGAGTCGATCCTGCCGGTGTCGCCGCTGCGGCTGCCGCCGCCCGACGCGGACGACCCGCTGGACTACCCGGCCGTCCAGCTGTTCGCCGACCGGGCCGCCGCGGTGCGGCACGGCTTCACCGTGGACGCGGACAACGCGGCGCAGGTCGTGCGCATCTGCCGGGCGCTCGACGGGCTCCCCCTGGGCATCGAGCTGGCGGCGGCCCGGCTGCGTACGCTGTCGGTCTCGGACATCGCGGCCCGGCTGGACGACCGGTTCAGGCTGCTGGCGCGCGGCAGCCGTACGGCGCTGCCCCGGCACCAGACGCTGCGCGCGGTCGTCGCCTGGAGCTGGGACCTGCTCGACGAGAGCGAGCAGCGGCTGGCCAGGCGGCTGTCGGTGTTCGTGGGCGGGGCGCGGCCCGAGGCGGCCGAGCGGGTGTGCGGGCTGCCGGAGGAGGTGCTGTTCTCGCTGGCGGAGAAGTCGCTGGTGGAGTACGTCGACGGCCGTTACCGGATGCTGGAGACGATCAAGGCGTACTGCGCGGAGCGGCTCGCGGAGGCGGGCGAGGTGGCCGAGCTGCGCGACGCGCACGCCGACTACTACCTCGACCTGGTCGTCAAGGCCGATCCGCTGCTGCGCACCCGCGAGCAGCTGGAGTGGCTGGCCCGGCTCGACGAGGAGAGCGACGACCTCAGCGCGGCGGCCCGCTGGGCCACCGAGTCGCGGCGGCTGGAGCTGGGGCTGCGGCTGCTGGCCTACAGCGCCTGCTACTGGTGGATGCGCGGCCACCGCGTCACCAGCGCGAGCCTGGCCACCGAGCTGCTGGCCGCGCTCGGCGCCACCCGGTTCGAGGGGCTGGAGGAGGAGTTCGCCATGTGCGTGCTCATCACCGCCTGGACCGGGCGCATCGACGACCAGGTGCGCGAGCGGCTGGCGGAGGTGCGCGAGCTCCTGCCCGTCACGTACCTGCCCGTGCGGGTGGAGTTCCTGATGATGCTCCTGTCCATGCTCACGGGGCCGCCCAGCAACTTCGAGGAGACCTACGGCGCGCTCATGACGCTGGCCAGTGCCCTGCCGCCCTGGCCGCGGGCGCTGTCCTACAGCGGCGCGGCGTTCGTGCTCCAGGTCATGGGCCGCGTCGACGAGGCGGTGGCCCAGTTCGAGCTGAGCAGGGCCGCGTTCAAGGCCATCGGAGAGCGCTGGGGCACCGCGCTGGTGCTGTCCGGGCTCGGCTCGCTGAACCAGGAGCAGGGCGACTACACCGCCGCGTACGCGCTGGCTGACGAGGCGGTGGCGCTGGCGCGCGAGCTGGACGCCAACACGGAGATCGCGGAGAACCTGTGCCGGCGCGGCGACGCGCTGTTCGGCCTGGCCGACACGGCGGGCGCGCAGGCCGAGTACGTGCTCGCCGCCGAGCTGTCACGCAGGAACGGCTCGGTGGAGATCCTGGCCTGGGCGCATTGCGGCATGGGCGTGGTGGCGCTGTCCCGCGGCGACCTGGACGAGGCCCGCTCCTTGCTGACCCGGGCCCGCGACGAGTGCCCGGACGACTGGTACAGCACCAGGGAGATCCGCGTCCGCATCGACGCCGCGCTCGCCGAGCTCAGCCGGACGGTCAGCGGACGGTAGGCCATCCGTCAGCCGCCTTCCCGACAGTGGACGGCATGAAGAACAAATGGTCCAGCCTGGCCATCGCGTGCCTGGCCACCCTCCTCCTCTCGCTCGACCTCACGGTCCTGCATCTGGCCCTGCCCAGCCTGGTGACCGATCTCGGCGCCAACTCCACGCAGCTGCTGTGGATCGGCGACATCTACGGCTTCGCGCTGGCCGGCCTGCTCGTCACCATGGGCAACCTGGGTGACCGCATCGGGCGCAAGCGGCTGCTCCTGATCGGCGCGGCCGCGTTCGGCGCGGCCTCGGTCGTGACCGCGTACGCGCCCAGCGCCGAGCTGCTCATCGCGGCCAGGGCGCTGCTCGGCGTGGCCGGCGCCACGATCATGCCGTCCACCCTGTCGATCATCCGCAACGTGTTCACCGATCCGGGCGAGCGGACCGCGGCGGTCGGCATCTGGAGCGGGATGAGCGCGGCCGGCTTCGCCGTGGGCCCGGTCGTCGGGGGCGTGCTGCTCGACCACTTCTGGTGGGGCTCGGTCTTCCTGATCAACGTGCCGATCATGGCGCTGGTCCTGGCCGGCGGGATCCTGGTGCTGCCCGAGTCGCGCAACCCGGACGCGGGCCGGCTGGACCTGCCCAGCGTCGTCCTGTCCTTCGCCGGTGTCGTGACGGTCGTCTACGCCGTCAAGGAGGCCGCGCACAAGGGCGTCGAGCACGCCGACGTCCTGGTGGCGGGTGTGGGCGGGGTGGCGCTGCTGGCGTTGTTCGTCTGGCGGCAGACGCGGCTGGCCGAGCCCCTGATCGACGTCCGGCTGTTCGCCAGGAGGGCCTTCAGCGCCTCCATCCTCACGAACCTGCTGGCGATCTTCGCGATGTCGGCCATGATGCTGATGTTCGCCTGGTATCTCCAGCTCGTGCTCGGCTGGTCACCGCTCCAGGCGGGGCTGGCCCAGCTCCCCGGCGGCCTGTGCGGCGCGGTGGGCGGGATCCTGGCCGCCCGGCTCATCGGCCCGCTCGGCCGGAACGGCGTGGTCGCGCTGGGCCTGGCCATGAACGCGGGCTCGTTCCTCTTCTACACCACGCTCGGGACCGAGCTGAACTACCTCACCCTGCTGCCCGCCATGGTGATCGGCGGCGCCGGCGTCGGGTTCGCCTTCACCGTCAACAACGACAACGTGCTCGCCACCGCGCCCGTGCAGCGCGCCGGGGCGGCGGCGGCCGTGTCGGAGACGGCGTTCGAGCTGGGCGGGGCGCTCGGCATCGCGATCCTCGGCACCGTGCTGAACAGTGCCTACCGGGCGAACCTGGTGCTTCCCGCCGGGGTGTCCGGCGAGGCCGCGCAGGAGTCGATCGCCGGTGCCGTGGGCGTGGCCGCCGGGCTGCCGCCCGAGCAGGCCGGGCAGCTCATGCGGTCGGCGCAGGCCGCCTTCATCGAGGGCGTTCACCTCACGTCGTTCGTCACGGCGGGCCTGCTGGCCGTGGTGGCGCTGCTCGCGCTGGTGGGGCTGCGCGGCGTGCCGAAGGTCATCCCCGAGGAGGTGCTGGCGCGGGCGCACTCCTGATCCGGGCGCAGGCTGCGGATCCTGCTCAGCACCACCATGGCGGCCAGGCCCGTCGTCAGCGGGGCGACCACGAAGGCCAGGGAGGGGCCCACGTGGTCCACGAGCTGCCCAGCCGTCGCGGCGCCCGCCGCCATGCCGAGCCCGATGGCCCCGTTCAGCCAGGTGAACGCCTCGGTCCTGACCTCGGCGCGGACCAGCCCGTCGATGAGGGTGTAGCCGGTGATCACCACGGGGGCGATCACCAGGCCGGCCAGGGCGGCGGCGCCGTACAGGAAGGGGATCGAGCCGGCCAGAGTGAGCACGCTGGTCGCGACGGCGAGCAGGGCCAGGCCGGCCACCAGCCGGGAGCGCGCGGGCACGCGCCAGCGGGCGGCGCCGTAGAGCAGCCCGCCGAGCATGCTCGCCCCCGAGAACACGCCGTAGACCGGGCCCGCGGCGGCGGGCGCGCCGAGGGCGGCGGTGAGCGAGGTGACGCCCACCTGGAGGCTGCCGAAGACCGACCCCATCGCCAGGAACGCCACCGCCAGCGGCCCCACGCCGCGCAGCCGCAGCACGCCGCCCGCCGAGGTGAGCCGGATCGGCGACGGCTCGGGCGCGCCCGTCCTGACCGCAGCGAACGTCACGGTGCCCGCCACGATCAGCACGAGCGCGACCAGCAGCGCCACGACCGGCGAGTACGCCGTGGACAGGCCCACCAGCAGCACGGGCGCCAGCGTGAACGTCAGCTCGTCGGTCACCGACTCCACCGCGAACGCCGTGTTCAGCCGGCGCGTCCCGCCGAGCCGGTGCGCCCAGCGGGCCCTGACCATGGCGCCCACCTGCGGGCTCGACGCCCCGGCCAGCGCGGCCACGGCCACCAGCAGGGGCGCCCCCGCGTGGGCGGCGGCCAGGGCGAGCAGGCCGCCCAAGGCCAGCGCGTGCACGCTCACCTGCGGCAGCAGCACCTTGGCCTGCCCGTGCCGGTCGGCCAGGCGGCCGGTTCTGGGGCCGACGATCGCCTGCGAGATCGCGGCCGCCGCGGCGGCGACGCCGGCCGGGCCGTACGCGCCGGTGGACCACTGGACCAGCAGCAGGATGCCCATCTGGGTCATCGCGAACGGCAGCCGGGCCACCAGCGCGGGAGCGAGGAAGCGCCAGGCGCCGGGCGTGGCCAGCACGTCGAGGTAGGACCTCAAGGGTCTCCGTCCAGGTCATGACGGAGCCGTCTCCCGATAGGAGCGCACCGTCGTGGTGGGCTTCGACCGGGGTGATACCGGCAGGTGGCCGGCCGCCGAGCGGTCAATCAAAACGCATTCGAACCAGTCAAACGCGACAAACCCCCATCCTATGCCGCCGCGGCGACATGACTTAATTCACTCAGTGTTGACTTCAACGCCGTTGAGATTTACCGTCGAGGCCAGGAGGCGGACATGGATGTGATCCGGAAATTTGCTGCTATCGAGGGCTCGATGCTCGCCGAGGTCGGCGGCAAGGCGGCCAACCTCGGCGTGCTCACCAGGGCCGGGCTGCCGGTCCCGCCGGGGTTCTGCGTCACGACGGAGGCCTACCGCCGGATCGCCGCCGGGCTCGACGACGTGTCCGACGCGGCGCGGGCCCGCCGGCACATTCTCGAGACCCCGATCCCCGGCGACATCGCCCGCGCGGTGGTGGCCGCCCTGCCCGAGGGCCCGGTCGCGGTCCGCTCGTCGGCCACCGCCGAGGACCTGCCGTACGCGAGCTTCGCCGGCCAGCAGGACACCTACCTCAACGTGGTGGGCCCCGAGGCCGTGCTCGACGCCGTGCGGCGCTGCTGGGCCTCGCTCTGGACCGACCGCGCGGTGGCCTACCGCGACTCGAACGGCATCGACCACCGCTCGGTCCGCCTGGCCGTGGTCGTCCAGGAGATGGTGCAGTCGGCGACGGCGGGCGTCATGTTCACCGCGAACCCGATCACCGGCCGCCGCCACCAGGCCGTCATCGACGCCGCCCCCGGGCTGGGCGAGTCCGTGGTCTCGGGGGCGGTCAACCCCGACCACTTCACCGTGGACCCGGACACGGGCCGGGTGCTGGAGCGGCGGCTCGGCGACAAGCGGCTGGCCGTACGGTCCCTGCCGGGCGGCGGCGTCGAGCACGTCACCCGCAACGACGTAGACGCCGGGGCGGCGTGTCTCACCGACGCCCAGCTCCGCGAGCTGGCCGCGCTCGGCGCGCGGGTCGAATCCCTGTACGGCGCGCCGCAGGACACCGAATGGGCCTTCGACGCCTCAGGGCGGCTCTGGCTCACCCAGGCCAGGCCCATCACGACGCTGTTCCCGCTGCCGGACGAGCGGCGCGACGGGCTGCGCGTCTACTTCTGCTTCAGCGTGGCCCAGGGCGTCTTCAGGCCGTTCACGCCGATGGGCATGGCGGCGGCGCGGGCCATGTCGTCGGGGGTGTCGGAGCTGTTCGGCAGCCCGGTGGCCACGCCGCTGGCCGGGGCGCCGGCGTTCACGGAGTCGGCGGGACGGCTGTTCATCGACGCCACGGGCGTGCTGCGCAGCCGGGTCGGGCGGGCGATCGTGCCCCGCGTGTTCGACTTCATGGAGGCAAGGTCGGCGCGGGTCCTGCGCGGGCTGTTCGACGACCCGCGGCTGAGCGTCACCCGGACGTCCTGGGCCCCGTTCGCGCGCCGGCTGCTCAAGATCATGGCCAGGAACCGGGTGCCGATCACGCTCCTGCGCGCGCTGGCCGATCCCGCGGGCGCCGAACGGCGAGCGCGCCGCCAGGCCGCCGCGCACCTCGCCAGGCTCGCCCCGCCGGCCGGCGCGTCGGTGGCCGAGCGGGTCGATCACGTGGCTACCGCGCTGGTCAGGGACGTCGTGCCGATCGCGCCGCGGATCTTCCCCGTGGCCGTGGGCGCGGCGCCCATGCTGCTGCTCGCCTCGCGGCTGCTGAAGGGGCGGGCCACGCCGGCCGACCTCCAGGTCGTGCTGCGCGGCGTGCCCCGCAACGTGACCACGGAGATGGACCTGGAGCTGTGGGCGCTGGCGCAGCGGCTGCGGCGCGACCCCGAGGTGGCCGCCCGCTTCCTGAGCGAGCCCGCGGACGTGCTGGCCCGCGAGCCGCTGCCGGCCCCGGTGCGGGAGTTCCTCAGCGTGTACGGCCACCGCGCCGTGGCCGAGATCGACCTCGGCCTGCCCCGCTGGTCGGAGGACCCCACGCACGTCATCGGCATGATCGCCAACTACCTGCGGCTGGAGGATCCGGCGCTGGCCCCCGACGCGCTCTTCGCCAAGGGCGCGGCCGAGGCCGAGGCCATGATCGAGGAGCTGGCCAGGCGGGCCGGCGGGCTGCGCGGCCGGCTGGTGCGCTTCGCGCTGGGACGGGCCAGGGAGCTGGTGGGGGTGCGGGAGCTGCCGAAGTTCCTGATCGTGCAGATCTTCGCCGAGCTGCGGGCGCAGCTGCTCGGCGTGGGCGTGGAGCTGGCCGCGAAGGGGCTGCTGGCGGCGGCCGATGACGTGTTCTTCGTGACGCTGGCGGAGGCCAAGTCCGGCACGGACCTGCGCGGCCGGGTCGCCGAGCGGCGCGAGCGCTACGAGCGGGAGCTGCGGCGCCGGCACCTGCCAAGGGTCCTGCTGTCCGACGGCACGGAGCCCGAGGCTGTGGCGTCAGGCGGGGCGTCCGGTGGGGCGTCCGGTGGGGCGTCCGGTGGGGCGTCCGGTGGCGAGGCCGATGGCGCGCTGACCGGCTCCCCGGCGTCGCCCGGTCAGGTCACGGGGATCGCCCGGGTGGTGCTCGACCCGGTGGGCGCGAAGCTGGAGCCCGGCGAGATCCTGGTGTGCCCGTCCACCGACCCCGGATGGACCCCGCTGTTCCTGACGGCCGGCGGGCTGGTCATGGAGATGGGCGGGCCGAACTCGCACGGCGCCGTGGTGGCCCGCGAGTACGGCATCCCGGCCGTGGTCGGCGCCCCGCACGCGACGGACCGCGTCCAGACCGGCCAGACGATCACCGTGGACGGCACGTCAGGCATCGTGACCATCGAGGACGACACGGCGGACGCCGCAGCGGACCACACGGCGGACCACACGGCGGACCACACGGCGGACACCGGCATGACGTCGTCGAGCCAGCGGAACGCACCCGTCGCCTGACCTCCGGCAAGCCGCAGGCCGGGCGTTCAGGGGCCTGACCCGGGCAGAGCCCGACCAGGCCGAGGGCCAGCCGGACACAGGGTGGCCGGACACAAGACCTTCAGGG
>NZ_VCKX01000197.1 GCF_005889725.1 Nonomuraea zeae | reverse complement strand
GAGGACGGGGTGGGGCGGTGGGCGCCTTCGGCCGTGCCGCTGGGGCGGCCCGCCTGGCGGGAGGTGCTGCGCCTGGCGGCCGAGCGCGGCGACCACGGCGTGCTCGTGCCGGCTGATCCGCGGCTGCTCGACCTGCTGCGCAACCCCGAGGACCCCGGCGGGCGGCAGGATCTGCAACTCGCCCAGGGGTAGACGCGCCTTCTATCGGACTTTACGGTGAAATGACGGTACCCACGGCTGCAGCTGAGGGGAGTCCGGTCATGGAGGTCAGCCGGCGGCGGTTCTTGAGCATCGGCCCGATGGGGGTGCTCGGCGGCTCCGCCCTGGGATTCGATCTGACCGCGTCGATCAGGATAAAGCAGCGGCTGCGCATCGAGGGCGCCACGGTCTCCCACTCGCTGTGCCCGTACTGCGCGGTCGGATGCGCTCTCGTCGCCTACACCAAGAAGGCCGCGAACGGCACCACGGAGCTGCTGCAGATAGAGGGCGACCCGGACAGCCCGGTCAACGAGGGGACGCTGTGCCCGAAGGGGGCGACCTCGCTGCAACTGGCCGTCTCCCGCAGGCGGGTGCCGCACCCGCTCTACCGCGCTCCGGGCGCGGCCGAGTGGACGCGGGTCTCCTGGGAGTTCGCGCTGGACCGGCTCGCCAGGAACATCAAGAGCTCGCGTGACGCCACGTTCGTCACGCAGGACGCCGACGGGAACGTGGTCAACCGCTGCGAGGGCATCGCCTTCGCGGGCGGGGCGGCGTTCAGCTCGGAAGAGGGCTATCTCGCGACGAAGCTGATGAGGGGGTTGGGCCTGGTTCACCTCGAACAACAGGCCCGTGTTTGACACGGTCCCACGGTGGTCAGTTTGGCTGCCACGTTCGGCCGAGGGGCCATGACCAACCACTGGCGTGACATCAGGCACGCCGACCTGATCCTGGTCAACGGCGCCAACCCGGCCGAGGCCCACCCGGTGGGCTTCAGATGGCTCATGCGGGCCAAGCTGGACAGGGGCGCGAAGATCATCCATGCGGATCCGCGCTTCACCAGGACCTCGGCGGTGGCGGACACCTACATCAGGATCCGTACGGGCACGGACGTCGCCTACTTCGGCGGCCTCATCAACCACGTCCTGCAGAACGGGCTCTACCACGACGAGTACGTACGGTGGGCGACGAACGCCGGATTCGTGGTGAAGGAGGGCTACTCCTTCCAGGACGGCATGTTCAACGGCTTCGATCGGGAGCAGGGCGTCTACAACACCAAGCTGTGGGCGTACGAGACCGATGCCGACGGCCACGCCAAGATCGACCTCGACCACCCGCGCTCTGTGCTCAACCTGCTGCGCGCCCACTACCGGCGCTACGACCCCGACACGGTCGCGCGCATCACCGGGATCCCGCGCGAGCAGTTCCGGCAAGTGGCGGCGCTGGTCGGCGAGATGGGGCGGCCGGACAAGGTCATGACCATCGTGTACGCCGTCGGCCTCACCCACCACACCACCGGGGTGCAGCTCATCCGCTCGGGCGCCATCCTGCAACTCCTGCTCGGCAACATGGGCCGGCCGGGCGGCGGCATGAACGCCGAACGCGGCCACGCCAACATCCAGGGCAACACCGACCACGCCATCTCCTGGGACATCCTGCCCGGCTACCTGCGCATCCCGGCTCCCGGGCAGAAGGACATCAAGGCGTACCTGGACGAAAGCGCCAGCAAGAAGGCGCACCCGAGAGCCGTGAACTTCTTCGGCGAGAACTACCGCCGCTACCTCGTCAGCCTGCTCAAGACCTGGTACGGCGACACCGCCACGAAGGACAACGAGTTCGCCTTCGACTACCTGCCCAAGCCCGCGGCCAACTCCTCGTGGATCTCGATCTTCGACCAGGCGCTGAGGGGCAGGATGCAGGGCGTCATGCTGTCCGGGATGACGGCGACCAGCATCGGCCCCGACTCCAACCAGGTGCTCCAGGCGCTGTCGAAACTCAAGTGGCTGTGCGTCATGGACCCGTTCGCCACGACCAGCTCGGAGTTCTGGCAGGCGCCCGGCCTGGATCCGGCGACGATCCAGACCGAGGTGTTCATGCTGCCCGCCACGCACTGGATCGAGAAGGACGGCTCGTTCACCAACAGCGGGCGCTGGGCGCAGTGGAAGGACCAGGTGCTGCCGCCCGAGGGCGAGGCCAGGCACGATCACTGGATCCTGGCGGACCTGTTCCAGCGGGTCCGGGCCCTCTACATGGCTCAAGGAGGGAAATTTCCGGATCCGGTGCTGAAGCTGACGCTGCCGTACGCGAACCCGGGCAAGCCCGAGCTGGACGAGATCGCGCAGGAGATCAACGGCAGGGACCTCCGTACGGGCAAGCGGCTGTCCACCTTCGTCGACCTCAAGGACGACGGCACCACCAGCGCCGGCGACTGGATCTACACCGGCCACTACCCGGAGGAGGGCAACCTGACCAAGCGGCGCGACGGCGTGCAGGACCCCGCCAGGAACGACCCCAGCGGCATGGGCCTCTACCCCTCCTGGGCGTGGAGCTGGCCGGCCAACCGCCGCATCCTCTACAACCGCGCCTCCGCCGACCAGAACGGCCGCCCTTGGGACCCGGAACGTCCGGGGATCGCCTGGGAGAACGGCAAATGGGTGGGCGACGTGCCCGACTACCCGCCCACGACCGGGCCGGGGCCCGACGCGCCGCTGCCGTTCATCATGACCGGTGAGGGCGTGGGGCGCCTGTTCAGCAACGCGGTGGCCGACGGGCCGTTCCCCGAGCACTACGAGCCGGTGGAGTCGCCCGTCGCGAACCCGCTGCACCCGCAGGTCTCGGCCACGCCGGTGGTCTTCCGCTACGACGAGCGGGCCGGGCGGCCGAACCGCTTCGGCACCGCAGCCGACTATCCGTACGTCGCGACGTCGTACCGGCTGACCGAGCACGAGCACTACGTCACCCAGAACGTCGAGCACCTGGTCCAGCTCCAGCCCGAGGCGTTCGTGGAGGTGCCTGCGGAGCTGGCCAGGGAGAAGGGCATCGAGACCGGGGACCTGGTGCGGGTGTCGTCGCGGCGCGGCAGGCTGGAGGTGCGGGCGGTCGTGACCAAGCGGCTCGGGCCGCTGGAGATCGACGGGCGGACGGTGTACCAGATCGGGATCCCGATCCACTGGGGGTTCGTCGGGATCAACACCGGGCAGCACTGGCTGGCCAACGCCCTCACGCCGTTCGTCGGGGACGCCAGCGCGCGGACGCCGGAGTACAAGGCGTTCCTGGTCGACATCGAGAAGCTGTGATGTACGGCGGGCAGCGGACGCGGGCTGAGGCGCTGCGTGCGCGCTACCCGCACGCGGCCGAGATCCTCGGGCTGTACCTGGCGCTGGTGGAGGTGTGGGAGTCGGTCGCCGGTGACGTCCCGGCGGAAGGGGCGGTGGGGTGGGCCCGCCTGCACGTGCTGCCCCGGGTGGCCGAGGCGACGCTGGCCAGCGGCCCGCCGCTCCTGTCCGCCGCCGTCGCCGTCGCCGTCGCCTCCCGCACGGGCACCGTCCCAGGCACCGGCACGCCGGACGGGGGCGGATTTTCCAGGGACGACGGCGAGGCGGACGGCCTGCTCGTGGCCTGGATCGCGGACGAAGAGCTCACGCCGGTGGAGCGCTACCTCGCCCGCGCCACACTGCGCGTCGTACCCCCGCAGCCCGCCTCGCCCGGACCCGCCTCGCCCGGGGTGGCGGCGGCCGGGCGGTGTCCTGTGTGCGGTGGCCCGCCGCAGCTCAGCTACCGTGCGGCCGGCGACGACCCGCTCGTCAGCGGGCGCAGGATGCTGATCTGTGCGAAATGCGGCAACGAGTGGCACTTCTCCGCCACCACCTGCCCCAACTGCGGCGAGACCGGCAAGCGCACCGTCTACGCCGAAGCCCGCGCGGGCCCACCGGCCGGCCGCGCCAGGCCGCCCGGCGATCGGGCGGCGGGTCCGCAGCGTGGGCGCGCGGGATCGCCGCGCGCGGGCGTCCTGCCGGTGGTGGGGCGCCGGAGGCCGGAGGACGATCAGGCGGGCCGAGGGGCGGACGGCGAAGCGTTGCTCTTCCCGCACCTGCGGGCCGAATCGTGCCACACCTGCCGCCGCTACCTGATCGACGTCGACCTGGGCCGGGACCCCCGTGCGGTGCCGGAGGTGGACGAGCTGGTCGCGGTGCCCATTGACCTCCACATGGCCGAACAGGGCTACACCAAGATCACGCCCAACCTGATGGGGTTCTGAAATGCCGCACATCACACCTGGCCAGGCGTACGGCTTCTTCACCGACACCAGCGTGTGCATCGGCTGCAAGGCCTGCGAGGTGGCCTGCAAGCAGTGGAACCAGCTGGAGGGGAACGCCCCGTCGTTCCTGGACGGCTTCGACAACACCGGCAGGCTCGACGCCCAGACCTGGCGGCACGTCCAGTTCCACGACAACGTCCCTGACGGGGGCGTCAACGCGGGCAACGGCAAGGCGTGGCTGATGATGTCGGACGTCTGCAAGCACTGTCAGCAGGCCAGCTGCATGGAGGTCTGCCCGACGAACGCGATCATCCGCACCGAGTTCGACACCGTCTTCATCCAGCCCGACGTCTGCAACGGCTGCCGCGACTGCATCGCGGCCTGCCCGTACGACGTGATCGGCCTCAGCGAGGTGAGCGGCGTCGCGCAGAAGTGCACGCTCTGCTACGACCGCCTCCAGAACGACCTGACCCCCGCCTGCGCCAAGGCGTGCCCCACCGAGTCGATCCAGTTCGGCCCGGTCGAGGAGCTGCGCGCGACGGCCGCGAAAAGGCTGGAGATCCTGCACGCCCAGGGCGTCAAGGAGGCCCGGCTCTACGGGCACGACGAGAAGGTGTACGGCGGGCTCAACGCGTTCTTCCTGCTCATGGACGAACCGGAGAAGTACCGCCTGCCGGACGAGCGCAACGCCGTCCTGCCCAGCCGCAACAACGCGGGCGGCTACCTGACCGCCGCCGTCACCGCCGTCCTGGGCGTGCTGGGCGGGCTGATCGCGCTGCGCCGCCGAAAGGAACGGGTGGCGGACCAGGAAGGACCCGGCAAGCGGGCGGAGGACGGCGATGGATGAGATCCAGCACTTCGCCGGCCCTCCCGACTGGCTGTGGTACATCCTGTTCTACTTCTTCCTGGCCGGCCTGTCCGGCGGCTCGTACGTGCTGGCCACCCTGCTCAGGCTGCGCAACGGGCCAGGCGACGAGCCGATGGCCAGGATCGGCTACTACATCGCGTTTCCCCCGATGCTCATCGCGCCGCTCCTGCTCGCACTCGACCTCGGCCGCCCGTGGCGCTTCTGGCACATGCTGTGGAACACCACCCCCGGCGGCCAGGGGCTCAACTTCAAGTACTGGTCGCCGATGTCGATCGGCTCCTGGGCGCTCGTCGTGTTCGGGGCGGTGACGACGGTCTCGTTCGCCGCCTCGCTCGCCCGCGACGGCAAGCTCGGGCTCCCGCTCGTACGGTGGCTGGACAACCGCGCGTTCAACGTCGTGGGCTCGCTGTTCGGGCTGTTCGTCGCGGGATACACAGGCGTGCTGCTGTCGGTGTCGAACCAGCCGGTGTGGAGCGACACGTGGGCGCTGGGCGGGCTCTTCCTCGCCTCGGGGCTGGCGGGCTCGGCGGCGCTGATGCTGCTCCTGGCCCGCTTCCGCCCCGAGGCGCGGCCCAGCGCCCCGATGCTGTCGGTCTCGGAGCGGCTCTACTCGCTGCTCGAGCTGGCGTTGATCGTGGCGTTCGCGGTGACGCTGGCGGCGGCGGGCACGCAGGGCATGGTCTTCGGCCTGCCCTGGCTCCTGCTGTGGCTGGTGGTGCTGGCCGGGCTGGCCCCGGGACTTTACGGGCTGGTCACCGAGCGCCTGTCCGCCGGCGGCGCGGCGGCCCTGCGCCACTCCTTGCTCGCGCCACTGCTGGTGCTGGCCGGGGTCCTCGCACTACGGGCAGCGGTGCTCTTCAGCGTCCAGCTCTGACGAGGACGCCTAGCAGGGATCGCCCGGCGGCAGGTGCTCCTGTGCCCACCTGGCGATCTGGTCGAGGGCCGGGATGAGCGCCTGGCCGCTGGCGGTCAGCTCGTAGGAGACCGTGACGGGCGGGCCCTCGTCGACGGTGCGCGCGATCACGCCGGCCTTGGTCAGCTCGGACAGCCGGTCTGACAGCACCGAGTCGCTGACGCCGTCGATGGCCCGCGACAGCTCGCGGAACCCGGCGGGCCCCGGCCGCAGGACGCCGAGCACGACCCCGCTCCAGCGCTTTCCGAGGACGGTGAAGGCGCGCGTCAACGCGGCGTCGCTGCGCGAGCAGCTCTCCACATCGTGCTGAACGGGAACCGTCGCCATACCTCCATGCTAGCGGATTCACTGTCGCTTTGATTTTCCTAGTGAGTAGGAATACCGTAGCGACGACTCGATTACTAGCAAGGAGAAACAGATGGCCGAGAACGGTGGGACCCGCCCGAGTGTCGTGGTCCTGGGCGGCGGATACGGCGGCGTCAAGGCCGCCAAGCTGCTCGACGACGTCGCCGACGTGACCCTCGTGGACCCGTCCGACGCGTTCCTGCACAACCTGGCGGCGCTGCGGGCGCTCGTGGCGCCCGAGTGGCTGGAGCGGATCTTCCTGCCGTACCAGCGGTTGCTGGTGCACGGGCGTTACCTGCAGGATCGCGCCGTGGCGGTGGACGGCCGCCAGGTGACGCTGGCCTCGGGGCAGCGGCTGGAGCCCGACTACCTGATCCTCGCGACGGGCTCGTCCTACGCGTTCCCCGCCAAGATCGGTGAGCCGGACACGGCGGAGGCCAAGGCGAAGGCCCGTACCGCGCACGAGGACCTGGTGTCGGCCGAGCGCGTGCTGCTCGTCGGCGCCGGCCCCGTCGGCCTGGAGCTGGCGGGAGAGATCAAGGCGGCCTTCCCCGGCAAGCACGTGACCATCGCCGACGTCGCGGCCGACATCCTGCCCGGCCCGTTCGACCAGGAGCTGCGGGACGAGCTGCGCAGGCAGCTCGGCGAGCTCGGCGTCGAGCTCAAGCTCGGTAGCCCGCTGCGGGAGCTCCCGGGCGCCGAGCCCGCCACCGCCGCGCCCATCGCGATCGTCACGGAGGCGGGGGAGAAGCTGACCGCCGACATCTGGTTCCGCTGCTTCGGCGTCACCCTGCACACCGACTACCTGCGCGGCTCACTCGCGGCGGCCAGGGACGCCCGGGGCTACCTCCAGGTGGACGAGCACCTGCGGGTGAAGGGGCACGACCGGGTCTTCGCCATCGGCGACATCACCGACGCGGACCGGGACATGGCGGCGTTCGCGGGCATGCAGGGAGAGCTGCTCGCGGGGAACCTGCGCGCGGTCATCACCGGCGAGGGAGAGCCGGTCGCCTACGAGCGCCAGCCGGCGATGATCGTGGTCCCGCTCGGCCCGGAGGGCGGGGCCGGCCAGCTGCCCGGTCATGAGGGCGTCGTGGGTGCGGCGGCCATCGCCGAGATCAAGGGCCGGTCCCTGCTGCTGGAGCGCACGGAATCGATCTTCGACGCCCCCGATGCCGCCTGACGCCATCACAAAGCCGCAAGGCCGTAGGACCGCATGTGCCGCCTGGCGCCCTCCCGGAACCGGGCGCGCCGGGAGGCGGCGGCGTCACGGCTCGACGAGGCCGGCGCGGATGGCGTAGCGGGTGAGGTCGAGCCGGTCGCGCATGCCGAGCTTCTGCAGGATGTTGGCCCGGTGCCGATCGACGGTCTTCACGCTGATGACGAGCGTCTCCGCGATCTCCTTCGCCGAGTTCCCCTCGGCGATCAGCTTGACGATCTCCTCCTCGCGCGGCGTCAGGATGCTCTCCGGCATCCGCTCGCCCTCCCGGTCCCGCTGCAGGTAGTCGCGGATGAGGGCGGTGACGGCGCCGGGATAGAGGAACGGCTCTCCGCGCATCGTCGCCCGGCAAGCCTCCAGCAGGTCCTGGTCGGCGACCGACTTGAGCACGTAGCCGGAGGCGCCCACCTTGAGCGACTCGAAGAAGTACTGCTCGTTGTCGTACATCGACAGGATCAGGATGCGGATGCCGGGCGCGCGGCGGGAGATCTCGCGGGCCGCCTGGAGACCGGTCATGCGCGGCATCGCGATGTCGAGGATGGCCAGGTCCACCGCGTCCTCCGAGGCGGCCGCCACGGCTTCCGCGCCGTCGGCCGCCTCGGCGACGACCTCGAGGTCAGGCTCGGCGTCGAGGATCAGCCGCAGCCCCCGGCGGACCAGCGCGTGGTCGTCGGCCAGGAGGATCCGGGTCTTGGTCACGAGGTCGCGCTCCTGTCCGGGATGACCAGGCGCACGCGGGTGCCGTCGCCCGGCGGGGAATCGATGGTCAGGCGGGCGCCGATGAGCAGGGCGCGTTCGCGCATGCCCCGGATCCCGGCGCCGTCCTGGACGGCGCCGCCCCGGCCGTTGTCGGTGATGCGCAGGGTCAGCCGGCCGTCCTCCGTGGCGAGCGACACCTCCACGCGGGTCGCGCGGGCGTGCCTGGCGATGTTCGTGAGGCTCTCCTGAACGATCCTATAGAGGACGAGCTCGACGTCCGCGCCCAGCGCGGGCAGGTCCGGCTGGACGGACTTCGTCACCGGGATGCCGCTCATCTGCGAGAAGTCGCTGCTCAGCGCACTCAACGCGCTGTGCAGCCCGAGGTCCTCCAGCACGCCGGGGCGTAGCCGGCGGGCGACCTGCCGCACCTCGTCGAGGCTGGCGCGCACCGTCTCCTGCACGCCGTGCAGCTCCTCGCGCAGCTCCTCCGGAGCCCGGTCGACCACCCGCTTCAGGCCGAGCAGCACCACAGTCAGGCTCTGCCCGATCTCGTCGTGCAGCTCGCGGGCGATGCGCTGCCGCTCGCCCTCCTGCGCCGCCAGCGCGTGGGCGCTGCTCGCGCTGCGCTCGGCCTCCAGCCGGTCGAGCATCGCGTTGAACGTGTCGATCAGGTGGGTCAGGTCGCTGTGCCCGCTGTCGGTCAGCCGGTCCCCGGTCCGCAGCAGGTCCACGCGCTGCATCAGCGCCGTCAGCGCGTCCAGCGGCGCGAGGCTGCGGCGCAGCAGCAGCGCGTTCGCGGCCAGCATCAGCGCCAGCCCCACCAGCAGCACCGGGACCTCGGCCAGCAGCACGGGCGAGGACACCGTGGCGGGGGAGAGCGCGAGCACGAGCGTCCCCAGCGCGAAGACCAGCCCGTTGATCACGACCACCCGCTGGAACAGCGCCCGCGCGGGCGGGCGCGGCGCGGCCCCCCGGCGCGCGCCGTCCCGCCGCGCGCCGGGCTCCCCGGCGTCGGCCCCTTCGGCGCCGGTCTGCCCGTTGTTCATTCCACCAGCCTGTTCGTCCCCGGGTGCGGTTGTCCATGCGGCCTGTCTCCCATCCTGGGGGCCGCTCCTACATGTTCTATCCCCGCCCAGATGGGTGCTGGACCCGATGGTGGCCGGACCCTCCCGCCGCCCAGACTGGAGCGACCCGCCGCGTACAGGAGGAGCCGTGATGTCCGTGATCGTGCTGCCGGCCCGCGCCCGAGCGGCCGGCGACCTGCCCGGTGATCGGGCCGGTCACCTGGAACGTCGCGTTGCCGGGACCGCCGAGGCGGCCTCGTGACCGCGCCGGGGACACTCGGTCCGCTCGCCGAACGGGAAGATGCCATGCAAGCCAGCAATATCGCCGTGAACCTTCCGACGGTGACCGTCCGCGACTCCGTCGCGAGGGCTGTCCGGATCATGGCGCTGGGCCGGATGCCCGGCCTGATCGTCGTGGACGACCGGGGCCGGCCATGGAGCGTGCTGCCGGGGACGCAGGTCCTGCGGCTGGCCGTGCCGGGGGCGTACCAGGAGGATCCGGCGCTCTGCCGGACCATCGACGAGGCTCACGCGGACGTGTTCTGGGGGGAGCTGGGCGACCTGACGGTGGGGGACTGCCTGCCGCGCCAGCCGGCCGCGCCGGCGACGGTCCGGCTCGACGCGACCCTGCTCGAAGTGGCCGCGCTGATGAGCCGGCTGCGCAGCCCGCTCGTCGCCGTCGTCGACCGGGACGGCGCCCTGGCGGGCGCGATCACCCTGGAGCGGCTGCTCACCTTCCTGGCGCTCTCCAGCCCGGAGGACTGATCCGCCCCGGATCCGCCCCCTGACCTGCCCCCCTGATCCACCCTGATCGACCGGCCCCGGGTTTTCCCTGGGGCTCTGCCGGGCGTGTGCCGATGGCCACGTCCCGCTGCCGCGTGCCCGCTTTCGCTTGCTCATATTCCAGGAGGCCGTCGCCGTGTTCCGCCAACCCCGCTCTGCCCCGTCATGTCCTGACCTCATATCAGCGGTGATCGGCAGATCGGCAGTGATCGGCGCTGTGACGGCCGGGCCGCCGGGGCGTGACGGATGAGCGCCTTCGCCGCACTCGGCATCTTCCTGGTGGCCTTCTTCTTCATCGCCACCGAGAAGGCCAACAAGGTCAAGGTGGTGCTCATCGCCGCCGGGCTGATGGCCGTGCTCGGCCTGATCCCCGGCGCCAAGGTGTTCTACTCCGAGCACGAGGGCATCGACTGGAACGTCATCTTCCTGCTCTTCGGCATGATGATCATCGTCGGGGTGATCAAGCAGACGGGCATCTTCGACTATCTCGCCATCTGGGCCGCCAAGAAGTCGAAAGGGCAGCCGTACCGGTTGATGGTGATGCTCATGGTCATCACCGCGATCGCCTCGCCGTTCCTGGACAACGTCACCACCATCATGCTGGTCGCGCCGGTCACGGTCGTGGTGTGCAACCGGCTGCACATCCCCGCCCAGCCGTACCTCATCGCCGAGGTCCTCGCCTCGAACATCGGCGGCGCGGCCACGCTCATCGGCGACCCGCCCAACATCATCATCGGCAGCCGGGCGGGGCTGACCTTCAACGACTTCCTGGTCCACATGGCGCCCGTCGTGGTGGTCATCTTCGTGGTGTTCGTGCTGTTCACGCGGGTGCTGTTCCGCAACTCGTTCCAGTACAACGCCGAGCACGTCGCCGAGGTGATGGCGCTGCAGGAGCGGCGGGCCATCACCGACCCGCAACTGCTCATCCGGTGCCTGGCGGTGCTGGCCGCGGTCGTGACCGGGTTCGGGCTGCACGCGGTGGTGCACGTCGAGCCGTCGATCGTGGCCCTGGTGGGCGCCGGCGTCATGCTCATGGTGTCGCGCGTCAGCGTCGCGGACGTGCTGCGCGAGGTCGAGTGGCCGACCCTGGTGTTCTTCATGGGCCTGTTCGTCATGGTCGCGGGCCTGGTCCACACGGGCGTCATCTCGTCGATCGGCACGTGGGCCGTGGACGCGCTGGGCAACGACTACTTCGTCGCCGCGACCGCCCTGCTGTTCGGCTCCAGCGCGCTCGGCGCGTTCTTCGACAACATCCCGTACGTCGCCACGACCGCCCCCATCGTGGAGGGCGTCGTCGCCCAGGCGCCCGACCCGCAGACCGGGCAGGCACTGTGGTGGGCCTTCGCGCTCGGGGCCGACTTCGGCGGCAACGGCACGGCGGTGGCGGCCAGCGCGAACGTGGTGGCCATCGGCATCGCCGCGCGCACCGGCCACAAGATCAGCTTCTGGCAGTTCACCAAGTACGGCATCGTGGTGACCGTGCTGAGCACGCTGATGGCCTGGGTGTACGTCTGGCTGCGCTACTTCACCTGACCGGGTCCCTGAGGCGGGGCCAGGGGAAAATCAGGGACGATCACCGATGAGCCACCCCCTTGCGAAGAGGCATCGTGGCTGTCATGAACCCCGCGAACCGCCTGGCCCAAGCCTCCTTCACCGCAGGGCCGGCCGCCCTGCTCGGCGGCTGGCTCCTCATGCGACCCATCGACGGCGACCTCGTGCCCGGCCCCTGGTGGACGGCCGCGCACGCGGTCTGGCTGGCCGGATTCCTGGCGTTCGGCGTGATGACGCTGGCCCTGCGCGGCATGGCGGGTCCCGTCACCGGTGGCGGGCGCGCGGCGGTGACGGGGACGGTCGCCGCCGCGCTGTTCAGCGTCGCCGCCAACGTCGTCCAGCTCGTCATCGACCTCTACGCGGGTTTGACCGCGGTGGACGGCGAGGCGATGCGGGCGGTGTTCGACCAGGTCAAGAGCTATCCGGGCGTGGAGCTGATCGTCTACTCGGCTGGCGCGCAACTGTTCTACGCCGCCCTGCTCGCGCTGGCGTTCCTCCTGGCCGCGCTGCGGCGCGTCACCCTCGTGAGCGCCGTCGTCACCGCCTCGGGGGTGCTGGTCCTGGCCGTGGGGACGTTCCAGAGCGGCCGGGACTCGGCGCTGGTCGCCGTGGGCATGGCGCTCATGTGGCTGGGCACGCTGCTGCTCGGCAGGGGCTCCTCCGCCGCCCCGGAGGGCACCGCCCCGATCGCGGGCAGGCAGGCGATCAGCCGCTCGCGATGAAGGTCTGCACGTCCACGGAGGCCTAGAGGCAGTCGTTCGGCAGCACCGCCTCGACCTCCTTGAAGTAGCCCTTGCTGATGGCGATGAACAGCGGGGCGGCGGCAAGGCCCAGAGCCCCCGGGCCCTGGGACCCCGCCTCAGACGCGGCGGCCGTTCACCCACACGTTGTGCAGCTCGAAGCCCGTCACGTCGCTCACGACGTCCGCCTCGGCCATCTGCTCGAACACGCTGTTCGCCACCCGCACGCCCTTGATCGGATTGGCCGGGTTGCCGATCAGGTTGAACGCCCTGGGCGCCTGACCGGCTTTCAGCCCCCGGATGTCGATGGCGCCGACGTCGGGGTAGTAGGGGCCGGTGCTCTTGTTCTCGTAGTTCAGCGCCACCTCGATGACGGCGTCGGCCGCCTGCCCCACCGTGATGTCCTTGAAGTAGACGTCCCGGACGTAGCCGCCGCGCTCGGGGTTGGTCTTGATCCGCACCGCCCGCTCCAGCCGGGTGCTGCTCATCGTGCAGTTCCAGGCGAAGACCCAGCGCACGCCGCCGGTGGTCTCGCTGCCGATCGTCACCCCGCCGTTGCCGTCGCGCATCACACAGGAGTCCACGAGCACGTTGACCGAGGGCGCGTTCACCCGGCGGCCGTCGGCGTTCTTGCCCGCCTTGATCGCCACGCAGTCGTCGCCGGTGTTGAACTCGCACCGCTCGATCAGCACGTCCTGGCACGACTCCGGGTCGAGCCCGTCGTTGTTGGGCCCGTGCGGGCTGTCCACGGTGACCTCGCGGACGGTCACGTTCGTGCACAGGACCGGGTGGATGTTCCACATGGGGGAGTCCTTGACCGTGACGCCCTCGATGAGCACGTTGCGGCAGCGGTAGAGCTGGATCAGGTTCGGCCGCAGGTAGTGGCCCGCGCCGAACACCCGCTCGGCCACCGGCACGCCCTCCTCGGCCAGGCGCGCGAGCAGGTCCTTGTCGGGGCGCTCCGACGGCGGCGGGTCGCCCGACCAGTCCCACCAGTGCGTGGCGTCGGCCTGCCCGTCGATGACGCCCGCGCCGGTGATCGCGACGTTCGTGCGGTCGAGGGCGTAGATGAACGGGGAGTAGTTCATCAGCTCGACGCCCTCGTACCTGGTGGGCACGACCGGCAGGTAGTCGGCGGGGTCGCGGCTGAACTTGATCGCCGCGCCCGCCTCCAGGTGCAGCTCGACGTTGTCGGCCAGGTGGATCGCGCCGGTCAGGTACGTGCCCGCGGGCACCAGCACGCGCCCGCCGCCCGCCGCCGCGCAGGCCGCGATCGCCTGGGCGAACGCGTCGGTGCACTTCGTGGTCCCGTCGCCGACGGCCCCGTGGCCGGTGACGGGGAAAGTGCGCCGGGGGAAGCGCGGCGGCTTGATCCGCCGCTTGATCAGGGCGACTCTGGCCCACGCCGCCGGCTCTCCGCCGCCGGACGCGGCGGGCACGTTGGCCGGCAGGGCGGCGGGCCCGGCCGGGAGGCCGCCGGGGGCGGCCGACGCGGCTTCCGCCCGGCCCGCCAGTCCGCCGGCCAGCAGGCCGCCGGCGGCGACGGCCAGGAAGCGCCTGCGGGAGTGCCAGGGAGATGACTCGATCATGATGTCCTCCATAGGGGGTCGGCCACGGGGAGGCGCGCCTCAACCGTGGGCCATGGAGATGCCGCGCCGCTCGACGAGCGCGTGCTCGCCGACCTGGTACGGCGCGCACCGGCGGACCGCCGTGTAGAAGTGGTGCGGGCGGCCGCCGTGGGAGACGAGCGCCGGCTTGTGCGCGTAGGTGTCGTCGGCCGAGCCGGGCGGCCCCACGTCGATGAGGATCTCGCCGCTCTTGCGCCAGGTACGCAGGTCGCGCGAGACCGCGTAGCTCTCCCTGGCGTGCCCGTCGAAGGAGAGCCCGAAGTAGAACATCACCCACCAGTCGCCGTCCCGCAGCACGCACGGGTCGGAGGCGAACCGCTCGTCGAACTCGCCCGCGCCGCCGTGCGGCACGACGGGGCCCGGATCGGGGCGCTCCCAGCGTTCGAGGTCGGCGGATACGGCGTAGCCGATCTGCTCGCGCCAGCCGTCGTAGGTGCGGTTCTTGGCGTTGTAGAAGCAGTAGTAGAGGCCGTCGTGGCGCAGCAGCCACGACTTGTACAGCCCGCCGCGCTCCCACGCGCCGCCGTCCTGCGGGCGCAGCACCGAGCCGGTGTCCTTCCAGGTACGCAGATCGTCGCTGACGCAGAACCCGATGACCGCCGCGCCCACCTCCATCCCGGACTCCGGGTAGGCGTGGTAGGTGCCGACCGCCCGGCCGTCCAGCCAGGTCACCTGGCCGGGGGAGGCCAGCCGGTTGTCGCGGACGATCGAGGTCAGCGCTGCGTTGTAGCGCCGGTGCGGATGCCCGGGGTCGCGCGCCAGGATCACCTCGCCGGCACTCCACGTCACGAGGTCGCGGGAGCGGCTCAGCGCGGTCTGGTAGCCGGTTCCGTCGAAGCCGACGTACGTCATGAGGTACTCGCCGCCGTCGGAGCACACGAACGGGCAGTCGACGAACAGGCTGTCGAACCGGCCCGGCTCCCGCGACGGCTCGACCAGCAGCCGCCCGGCCTTGTGCGGCGTCCTGATCGCGGCGGCGTCGTACGCCCGGCTCATCGGCCCGCCCTGAACGTCCACCGCCCGGCCGGCACCTCGTACGCGCGCACCCCGGCGGGCGTGGCGCCATCGGGCACGGCGTGCCGCCTCAGCCCCAGGTCGGGCAGCCGCACCTTGGCCGTCGCGCCAGGCGGGACCTCCACGTCGAGCGCGAACTCCCCGTCCCCCCGCTCCCAGGCCACGCCGACCTGCCCGTAGGGCGTGCCGGTGCGGGCGGTCACCGACTCCAGGTCCCCCGGCACGGCCGGCTCGATGAGGAGCCGGCGGAAGCCGACCGAGCCCGGGGCCTGCCCGATGCCGCCCAGGCCCCGGTAGAACCACGAGTCGATCGCGCCCAGCATGTAGTGGTTCTGCGACAGGCCGCGGGTCGGCCCGTCCCACGCCTCGGTGAGCGCGGTGGCGCCGTGGCGTACCTGGTAGCCGTAGCTGGGGTGGTCGGTGGAGGTGGCGAAGCGCCACAGCGCGTCGTGCCGCCCCGCGCGGCCGAGGACCCTGAACAGCGCGGGCAGCGCGATCTCGCCCACGGTGATCCCGCCGCCGGCGACCGCCCCGGCCACCCGGTCCAGCACGGCGGGCACCCGATCGGCCGGGACGACGCCCATGTCCAGCGCCAGGATGTCCGACGCCTGGCTGCCGCCCGCCCCGAACCGGTCGCTGAACGCCCGGACGATCCCCTCGGACAGCGCGCGGTAGCGCTTGGCGTCGGCGTCGAGGCCCAGCACGCCGGCGACCCTGGCCACGGCGTCGGCGGCCCGCCAGTAGCCCCAGGTGGAGACCAACGGCACCGGCGTGGCCGGATCCAGGCCGATCCAGTCGCCGAGCCCGTAGCCGAGCACGCCGTCCTCGGCGCGGGCCGTGAGGTAGTCGACGTAGCGGCACATCGCGCCGTAGTGGGTCTCCATGGCCGAGGTGTCGCCGTACCAGCGGTAGATCTGCCAGGGGACGCGGGCGATCGCGCCGCCCCAGTTCGGGTCGTCCCTGAAGGCGTCCTCGAACACCACGTACTCGGGCGCGGTGTCCGGCACCAGCCCGTCCTCGGTCTGCGACTCCGCCATCGTGACCAGCAGCTCGCGGTAGTAGGCGGCGACGTCGTAGTTGTAGGCGACGACGTCGAAGAGCAGGTGAGCCTGCTCCAGCCAGCCCAGCTTCTCCCGGTGCGGGCAGTCGGTGAGGACGCTGTACATGTTGCCGCGCACCGCGCGGTCGATGATCGTGTGGATGTCGTTGAGCAGGCCGTCGGAGGTGCGGAACTCGCCGACCGGCGCGTTGTCCGCGCGCAGCACCAGCGCCGTCACGGCCTCGCGGCCCACGTGCTCGGGCAGGCCCTGCGCCTCGACGTAGCGGAAGCCGTCGTAGCGGAAGCTCGGGTGCCAGGTCTGCGGGCCTTCCCTGGTGACGTACGTGTTGAAGATCGGCGCGCCCGTCGTGGGCTTCGACTGCACCACGCGGCCGTACGCGTCGAGCTGGTCGCCGGGCAGCAGCCGCAGGTGCCGGCCGGCCGGGAGGTCGAGCCGCAGCTCGGCCCAGCCCGCGACGACCTTCCCGACGTCGAAGACGGCGGTGCCGTCGGCGGCGACGAGCTTCTCGACGGCGGGCAGCTCCTCCGTGACCCTGATGGGCGGGCAGGCGCGCGACCTGAGCATCCCGGTCCCGTCGGGCCTGACGGTCACCGGCCGCCAGCCGGAGCGGTCGGCGCCGGGGGCGTCCCATCCGGCGATCTCGCGCCGGGCGTCGTGGTCCTCGCCGCCGTACCAGTGCGAGCGGACGGTCGGGCCCTGCGTGGCCAGCCAGTCCGCGCCGGTGCCGAAGCGGTCCGAGGTCCCGTCGGCGTAGTCCACCTCCAGCTGGGCGATGGCCCTCGGGGACGCCTTGGAGCCGAAGAACTTCATGTAGCGGTCCTGGTGCGGGTACACGTGCGCGATCCCGGGGCCCAGGGCGATCCCGGCCGCGTTCGCGCCCTCGCGCAGGAGCGCGGTCACGTCGTGGGTGGCGTACGCGATCCGCTGAGTGAAGTCCGTGTACGCCGGCTCCAGCACGGCGTCGGTCACCGGGGCGCCGTTGACGGAGGCCACGTAGACGCCGAGGCCCGCCACGTGGAGCCGGGCGCGGGCGACCGGCTTGGCCAGGGTGAACTCGCCGGCCAGCAGCGGCAGCGGCAGCCCTTCCCCGACGCGCGGATCGGCGTCGTCGTACCAGTCGGGGTGGGTGATCCAGGAGGCCGTCCAGTCCTCCTGGCTCAGCAGCCCCAGCTCGAACCGGGCGCTGGGGCTCCAGCCCGACCAGCGGCCGCCGCCGTCGCGCACCCGCACCCGCCAGTACGCGGCGGTGCGGCTGGCCAGCGGCCGGCCGTCGTAGCGGACGCGCTGGTCAGGGCCGTCGGTCTCGCCGGTGTCCCACAGGCCGGCCGTGCCTTCTTCGAGGCCGGCCTGTACGTGGTAGCCGCTCTGCCCGGTGACGCCGGTCAGGCGCCAGCTCAGGGAAGGGCGGGTGATCTCGATGCCGAGAGGGTCGGTCAGATCGCATGTCCGCAGGTTCGTCACCAAGGCAGGGGCTCCTCGTCAGGTGATCTTGATCATGTACGCGGCCTTCGTGGGCGGCTCCGGCGGCAGCTCGGCGTACAGCGCCTCGGGGGCCAGCCGCCAGCCGACGGGACCGTGGCCGAGCAGCTCGACGGCGGCCGGGCGGCGCTCCAGCAGCCCGGCGGCGGTGCCCAGGCTGGTGATCGCGGCGCCGCTCTCTCCCCGGCCCGCTTCGGGCCAGGCGAGCAGGGTGGCGTACAGGGCGTCGCCGCGCCGGGTGAAGCGGATGTCGCTCGTCCGGTAGGCGCGCTCGGCCTCGTTGTAGCCCTCGTAACCCCTGGTCTCGCCCAGGCCCGTGGTGCCCTCGCCCGCGCGCACCCATGGGGTGGTGCCGTACACGCCCTCGCCGCACACGCGCAACCAGTCGCCCACCCCGGCCAGCAGCTCCCTGGCGCGGGCGTCCACGGTGCCGTCGGCGTGCTGCGGGACGTTCAGCAGCAGGCAGCCGTTCTTGCTGACCACGTCGATCAGGGTGTGGATGACCTGCTGCGCGCTCTTGCGCGGGTGGAACATCGGGTCGTCGTCCGCGCAGTCGAACCACTCGCCGTCGCTGGTGTCGAACTGCCAGGGATGGGCCTCGGCGGCGTCGAGCTGGCGGCGCTCGCAGTCCAGCACGACCGCCGTGCGGTCGGCATCCGGCACCTGCTTGACCGTGACCAGGCCGCCGCTCGCGCAGGTGTTGTAGTAGTGGGCCAGCAGGTCCAGCCCGCCCGTGCTGACCGGCTCGGACTCGACCACGCTGCCCTCCCCGAACGGCAGGCGGGAGTCGTCGAGGTAGACCAGGTCGGGCCGGTAGCGGTCGAGCGCGGCGCGGACGCGGGCGTAGAAGCGCTCGGCGACGTGCGCGGGCGGCCGGGCGCCCGGCTCGTGCCTGGGCGGGTAGAGAGTGGCCGGGTCGAGGCCCTCCCACCAGGTGCCGGCGCCGTCGGCCCTGGTCAGCGCGCCGTCGTACGGCTGGCCCGTCGCCGGGTCCGTGCCGTGGGCGACGTCGAGCCAGCGCCACGTCCAGTTCTGGTGGAAGCTGAGCCCGAACGGCAGCCCGGCCGCGCGGGCCGCCCGCTCCCACGCGCCGACGATGTCGCGGCGCGGGCCGACGCGGACGGCGTTCCAGTCGTGGTCGGGCGAGTCCCACAGGTCGAAGTTGTCGCAGTGGGCGGCCAGGGCGACGAAGTAGCGGGCGCCGCTGGCGGCGTAGAGGTCGATCAGCTCGTCGGGGTCGAAGCGCTCGGCGCGCCAGCGGCGGAACAGGTCCTTCGCGCCGGCCCCGTCCGGTGGAGCGCCGAAGTGGGCGCGGTGGTGCGCCTGCTGGCGGCCGGCCCTCTTGCGTTCCCAGGGCTCCGACCAGGGCTGCATGCCGTAGAGGTGGCGGGCGTACCAGTCGCCGGAGCGGGCCACGGACTGCGGGCCCCAGTGGGACCAGATGCCGAACTTGGCCTCGCCGAACCATCGGGGGATCTGGTGGCCGCGCAGCGACTCCCAGGTGGGCTGGAATGCGGTCATCTCACCACTCGTACGTCGAAGGGGGCCAGGCGCAGCGGGCCCGGCGCGATCGGCTCCCGCGTGCCGGTCACCTCGGTGGCCGGGCGCGTGATCGTCACCGTGTTCTCCTGGTCCGACCAGTTGTGCGCGAACCACAGCCGCTCGCCGCGCCCGTTGACCGCCGAGTGCACGGTGACCTGCGGCGGGCCGGCGGTGACCAGGGCGTCGGGGATGGCCAGGGCGTCGGGGGTGGCCAGGGGGCCGGCCCCCGATCGGTCGAAGAGCGCGGCGGCCAGGCCGCGATCGGGCAGGGTGCCGACATAGGTCACCTTGCCCGCGCCGAAGCGGTGCTCCGTGATCGCCGGCCAGCGGCCGAAGTGATGGTGGTCGTAGAAGGCCAGCGGCTCGGCCCCCTCCAGCTCCAGCGCGTCCGCCCAGTGGCGGGCCAGGCTCTGCCGGCCCAGCCCGTGCACGGGGACCGGGTCGAGCAGCGTCGAGTACTCCAGGTAGCGCACCCCGGCCAGCGCGCGCAGCGGCCCGGGGGCGATCTCGGCCCGCGCCCTGGCCTCCTCGTCGGCGTAGCCGGTGCGGAAGGTCAGCACGAGGTGCCCGCCGTCGCGCACGTACGCGGTCAGCGCGCCGGCCAGCTCGGCGGACAGGCAGTAGAGGGCGGGCGCCACGACGGTGGGCAAACGTTTGAACTGGGCGGCGGTGCACCGGGCGGCCGGTAGGAAGGCCGCCTGGCGGCCCGCGTCGATCGCGCCCTGGTAGAAGGTGGCGAGGATGCGCTCGTAGGAGTCCCGGTCGGGGTTGCGGCCGTCGAGCGTGAGCGGCGGCTGGAACTGCAGCGCCCACTTGCTCTCGTGGGAGTACACGAACCCGACGTCGGCGTCCGGCGCGAGCCCGGCGAGGTCCTCGGCCGCCGCCTCCAGCTCCGCGCCCAGTGCCGCGATCTCGCCGTAGACGCGGCCCGGCTCCATGGAGTGGCCCAGGATCCCGCCCCAGTACGTCTCGCAGCCGTCGTGCAGCGTGTGCCAGTGCCAGTACGAGATCAGCTCCGCGCCGCGCGCCACCATCGCCCACGCCGCCTGGCGGAGCTGGCCGTCGTAGGGCGGCAGGTTGAGCTGGGACACGGCGATCGACGTGGCGTTGGTCTCGGTCACCCAGAAGCGCCGCCCCTTGGAGGCGTACATGCGGTCGGCCGCCTGGAACAGGCCCGTGGGGCCGGTCGCGAACCAGGTCAGCTCGGCGGGCGCGTCGCCGCTCTCGCGGATCAGGGCGTCCTGGGTCAGGTAGTACGCGTTACCGCTGGCGACCGTCAGGTGCTCGGACAGCCGCACGTCGTCCAGGGCCGGGCGCTGGTAGGCCAGGCACGTGGTGAGCACCCGGTCCTCCGGGACCAGCTCGCGCACCAGGTCGGCCTGCCAGGCGATGAACTCGGTGGTGAGCTCGGCCTGGAAGCGCCGCCAGGCCAGGTCGTAGGACGGGGTGGTGTTGCCGTGCGGCCGCCACAGCTCGCCCCAGTCGCTCAGGCGGTGCGACCAGTACGTCAGGCCCCACTCCTCGTTCAGCCGGCTGACGTCGCCGTAGCGCTCGGCCAGCCAGGCGACGAACCGCTCGAACACCGGCTCGTTGTGGATGAGGTGCAGGCCGGGCTCGTTGTCGAGCTGGATCCCGAGGACGGCCGGGTGGTTCCCGTGGCGGCCGACGACCTGGCGGATGACGCGCTCGGCGTACCCGAGGAAGGCCGGTGAGGTGAAGTCGGCCTCCTGCCGCGCGCCCCACGGGATCCGGTCGCCGCCCGCGCGGGCGATCGCCAGCTCGGGGTGCTTGCGCTGCAGCCACGGCGGGACGGCGTAGGTCGGGGTGCCGAGCAGGACGCTCATGCCGCGCTCGTGCGCGCCGTCCAGGACGGGCGTCAGCCAGTCGAGGTCGAACTCGCCGTCGTGCGGCTCCCAGGTGGACCAGACGGACTCGCCGACGCGGATGGTGCCGATCCGGGCCCGGGCCATGAGGTCGAGGTCGCGCTTCAAGTCGGGGGAGCGCTGGTATTCCCAGTAGTAGGCGGTGCCGAGTCGGGTCATGACTCTCCAGCGATGTTAAAACGATTTACCAGATGATATATTTATTCACTAGTGGATGTCAATGCCTGTGAGATCTAGTGTAGGACGGACCGCGCTTATAGGGTTAAAACGTTTCGTCGCACCGGAGGGACGTTCGGATGGTCGATTGCCCTGTCGAGTTCCACGAGGACCCCGCGCCGGGCTCCGGACGCCGCGCGGCCCGCGCGGACTTCGTCTCCGACGCGCCCCGGCTCTCGCTCAACGGCCGCTGGCGCTTCCGGCTCTCGGGCACGGCCGAAGGGACCGGGCCTGCGCTGCCCGACCCGGAGCTCGACGACTCCTCCTGGGAGACCATCCGGGTGCCGTCGCACTGGGTGCTGGAGGGGCACGACCGGCCGCTGTACACGAACACGGCCTACCCCTTCCCGATCGATCCCCCGTACGTGCCCGACGACAACCCCACCGGCGACTACCGGCTGCGCTTCGACCTGCCGTCCGGCTGGCCGGGCGGCGACCGCTGTGTGCTGCGGTTCCAGGGGGTGGACTCCTGCGGCACGGTGTGGCTGAACGGCGAGCTGCTCGGCCATTCCAAGGGGAGCAGGCTGCCGTTCGAGTTCGACGTGTCCGGGCTGGTCCGGCCGGAGGGGAACCTGCTGGCCGTACGCGTGCACCGCTGGTCGTCAGGCAGCTACCTGGAAGATCAGGACATGTGGTGGCTGCCGGGCATCTTCCGCGAGGTGGAGCTGCTGGCCCGGCCGCAGGGCGGCATCGACGACTTCACCGTGCACGCCTCCTACGCCGGCGGCGCGGGCTCCCTCCTGGTCACCGCCGACGTGCCCGGACTGGTGGAGATCCCCGAGCTCGGCCTCAGCGCCCCCACCGGCGAGCGGGTCGAGATCGACCGGGTGGACCCGTGGAGCGCCGAGCATCCGCGCCTCTACCGTGGCACGCTCTCGGCGGCCGGAGAGCGCGTCGACCTCGCGATCGGGTTCAGGACCGTGGCGGTGTCCGGCGGGCGGCTGCTGGTCAACGGCGTGCCGGTGCTGTTCAGGGGCGTCAACCGGCACGAGCACGACCCGGAGCGCGGCCGGTCCCTCGACCGCGAGACCATGATCCGCGACATCGAGCTGATGAAGCGGCACAACGTCAACGCCGTCCGCACCGCCCACTACCCGCCGCACCCGGAGTTCCTGCGGCTCTGCGACGAGTACGGCCTGTGGGTGGTGGACGAGTGCGACATCGAGACGCACGGCTTCATCTACGCGGGCTGGGCGGGCAACCCGCCCGGCGAGCCCATGTGGCAGGAGGCGCTGCTCGACCGGGCCCGGCGGATGGTCGAGCGCGACAAGAACCATCCCAGCGTGGTCATCTGGTCGCTCGGGAACGAGAGCGGCGCGGGGGCGGCGTTCGCCGGCATCGAGGACTGGATCCGGCGGCGTGACCCCAGCAGGCCGCTGCACTACGAACGCGACCCGAGCTACCGGCACTCCGACTTCTACAGCCTGATGTACCCGTCGCTGGCGGATCTGGAGCGGATCGGGCAGCGTAAGGAGGACCCGCCCGAGGGCGTGGCCCCGGACTCGGCCGACGACGCGCGCCGGCGCGGGCTGCCGTTCCTGCTGTGCGAGTACGCCCACGCGATGGGCAACGGGCCGGGGTCGCTGGCCGACTACCAGGCGATCCTTGAGTCGTCCGAGCGGTTCTGCGGGGGGTTCGTCTGGGAGTGGATCGATCACGGGCTGGCGGGGCGGGACTCGTTGGGGCGGACGTACTACCGGCACGGCGGGGACATCGACGCGCAGCCGAACGGGGAGCGGTACTGCCTGGACGGGCTGCTGTTCCCGGACCGCACACCCTCGCCTGGGCTGGGGGAGCTGCGGGCGGCGTTCCAGCCTGTGGGGATCGCGGTCGAGGAGGGCTCGGTGGTGATCACCAACAAGCACGACGCGATGGACCTCGGCCACCTGACGTTCCGCTGGTTCGTGGAGGTGGACGGGGTTCGCACGGACGGCGCGCGGGTGGACGGCGCGCGGGTGGACGGCGCTGGCGTGGACGGTGCTTGGGTGGACGGCGGGCGGGTGGACGGCGGGACGCTGGCGGTGCCGCGCTGCCGGGCGCGGGAGAGCGTGCGCGTGCCTTTGCCCGAGGTCGCGGTGGCGGCGGAGGGGGAGACCTGGATCACGATCGAGGCGGTGCTCACGGGCGGCACCCGCTGGGCACCGGCCGGTCACGTGGTCGCCACCGGCCAGGCCCGGCTCGGCACCGCCC
>NZ_VCKX01000196.1 GCF_005889725.1 Nonomuraea zeae | reverse complement strand
CCCCCACCGCCAAGCCGTCCACCAGCGCCAAGCCGTCAACGAGCGCGAAACCGTCCGCGAGCGGCAAGCCCACGGCCGGCGGCAAGCCCTCGTCCAGGCCCGCCACGACGGGCGGCACCCGCCCGTCCCAGGGCTCCTGCGACCGGGGCACGGGCACCAGCACGGGCGGAGGCACGGGCGGAGGCACGGGCGGGAACACGAGCACCGGCGCGGCCGCCAAGGGCGGGGTCAGCGAGGACCAGGCCAGCGCGAACGTGGACCGCGCGCAGGCCGCACTCGAGCAGGCCGCCGACGACGTGCGGGCCACCCGCATCGTGGCGCCCACCGCGGGCACGATCCTGTCGGTGGCGGGCGGCGCCGGCGACACCGCGGGCACCGGCACCTTCATCAGCCTCGGCAACCTGAACGAGCTCCAGGTCCAGGCCATGGTCACCGAGTCCGACGTGAACCGGCTGAAGCTCGGCCAGAAGGCCGAGGTCACGCTGGCCACCCGGAGCGGCGAGCGGTACGCGGGCACGGTGACGGCGATCGCCCCGACCGCGACCGTGGACGGCCAGCTCGTCCGCTACTCGGTCACCCTGGCCTTCGACGAGCCGCCCACCGGGCTCATGCTCGGCCAGACCGCCTCGGTCACGGTCACCACCGACGAGGCCACGAACGCGATCTACGTGCCCGCCGCGGCGGTGCGCAGCAGGTCGGACGGCACCCAGGTGGTCACCGTGCGCTCCGGCGGCCGCGACTCGGCGAAGGTGGTGCGGACCGGGGTGCGCGGCGACCAGTACGTCGAGGTCACCTCGGGCCTCGTTGAGAGCGACCAGGTGGTCATGTCGGGCGGCACGTCAGGCGAGTTCCCCGACGGCAACTGGCCGGACGCCTGACCGGACGGCAGTCGGCCGGGCCGATTTGAGCCACCGCAGACCCGCCAGGCGCCCGCCTCGGCGGCGGTTGACCGGGCGCCCGGCCGGGCGGCAACTGGCCGGGCGCCCGACCGGGGCGGGTGCCGGACGCCCGCCTCGGCGGGGCGTCCGGTTGAGCGAATCTTCAGCCGGCTCCCAGCAAACCTTCAGCCGGCGCGGGGCGCCCCCGCCTGGCCCGCGGCCGCCGCCCCCGTGGTGGCCGGGATGGTGAGGCGGTGGGCGGTCCGGGCGCGAGCGCCCTTGCGCGAGATGTAGTCCAGGGTCCGGAAGTCAACGGAGATCTCGTCCCGGGTCAGCCGCGCCATCAGATATCCCCGCCGCTGGTCGATGTAGGAGATGTGCGGGTTCTCCTGCAGCGCCTCGGCGATCCACGTACGGTCCCGGTACCCGTCACCGTCGCTCGCGATCGACGAGGCCACCAGCTCCCTGGCCACCACCGGCGCGTCCGGGTCGTCGAAGTCGGTTTTCAGCTCGGCGAGGTGGTGCATGTGCGCGTCCCCGGTCAGCACCACGGGGTTGGAGGTGCGCGCCAGCGACCCCAGCAGCCGGGTCCGCTCGGCCGCGTAGCCGTCCCACGAGTCCAGGTTCACCTCCCGGCCGGGGCCGACCTTGTAGTCACGCTGCGCCATCATGATCTGCTGCCCGAGCAGGTTCCAGCGGGTGTCCGAGCCGCGCAGCCCGCCTTCCAGCCAGCGCCACTGGTCGGCCCCGAGCAGCGTCCGCTCGTCCGCCAGCCGGTCGTCGCAGCCGGCCCGCACGCCGTCCAGGCACGCCTGGTCGTCACGGAACTGCCGGGTGTCGAGCAGGTGGAAGCGGGCCAGCGTCCCCCAGGAGACCCGCCGGTTCACCCGCAGCACCGCCCCCTGGACGCTGGCGCGGCGCAGCGGCATGTTCTCGTAGTACGCCCTGAACGCGTCCGCCCGGCGCCTGGCGAACCCGGGTGCGCCCGTGCTGGAGACGGGCCCGGCCCAGTTGTTCTCCACCTCGTGGTCGTCGAAGGCCACCAGCCACGGCGCCACCGCGTGCGCGGCCTGCAGGTCGTGGTCGCTCTTGTACTGGGCGTGGCGCAGCCGGTAGTCGCCCAGCGTCTCGCACTTGCCCGGCGTGTGGGTGCGGACGCGACCGGCCAGGGCGGTGTAGCCGCTGGGGCCGTACTCGTACATGTAGTCGCCGAGGAAGACCACCAGGTCCGGCTCCTGCTCGGCCAGGCGGCGGTAGGCGGTGTAGTAGCCGTGCTCGTAGTGGGCGCACGCGGCCACCGCGAACGTGAGCGGCGTCTCTCCCGCGGGCGTCGTCCTCGTCCGGCCCGCCGGCGAGAGCCGGCCCTCGCTCCTGAACCGGTAGAAGTAGTCGCGGCCCGGCTGCAGGCCCTTGAGCTCGACGTGCACGCTGTGGGCGTCGCGCGCCCTGGCCGGGGCGGTGCCGGATCTGACGATCGAGGTGAAGCGCTCGTCGGCCGCGACCTGCCAGTCCACGTCCACGTCGCGGGCGGGCATGCCGCCGCGGCCGTCGCCGCTCAGCGGGTCGACGGCCAGCCTGGTCCACAGGACGAAGCCGTCGGTCGAGGGGTCGCCGGAGGCCACGCCCAGGGTGAACGGGTCGGCGGCGAGGGTTCTGCCCCTTGCGGGGGTCGCGCCCCAGGCGGCGGAGGCCGCCGCGGTGGCGGGCTGAGGGAGGAGAAGGCCGGCTGTCGCCGCTGTCAGGAAGGCTCTGCGGTCCACGTTCACAGGTATGTCCGCCCGCGCTGACCCGGTCGTGACAGCCGAGTCAAGCGCGGATGAACAGCGTCAGTCATGCAGCTCTCGCCGCACCCCCGCGCCACGGCCACGCGAGCCTGCGGCAGGTCATGGGCGTAGCGCGGGCAGGGCCTCCCTCAGCGCGGCGGCGTCGGTGAAGTGCACGCCGGTCATGCCCGCCCGCTCCGCCCCCGCGATGTTCTCCGCGCGGTCGTCGATGAAGACGATCTCGGCGGGGTCGGCCTTGAGCGCGCGGGCCATCTCGTCGTAGATCTCCCGGTCCGGCTTCACCAGGCCCATCCTGCCGCTGTAGAAGCGGTGCCCGATCGCGGCGATCCACGGCAGCTCGTCCAGGCCGTCCCCGAGGCAGACGGGGGCGTTCGACAGCAGCGCCACGTCACTGCCGGCCTCGATGAGCTCGTCGAGGATGGCGACCGTGCCCTCGTCGGGGTAGGCCCAGCTGGCGAGGTCCATGGCCACCAGGCGGGCCACCTCCGACGGGGTGGCGGGCCGGTCCAGCACCGCCGACCAGTACGCCATCGGGCTCAGACTGGCCCGGTCGAACTCCAGGCGGTGCTCCCAGTAGCGGCGCTTGAACGCCTCGGGCTCCGCGCCGGCCGCCCTCGCCATCGCGTCGGCGTCGGACTCGGGCTGCGGGAGCGACAGGACGCCGCCGTAGTCGAACACAATCCACGTCATGCCAGGTATGGTCGCAGATGCGGGTTCAGCGCCGGGCAACCGAGATACTTCTCCACGGTGTGGAAGTCGATCCAGTCGAGATTGACCAGTTCCTCGGCGTCGATGCCGGTGAAGCAGTCGCGCAGGCCGGGCGGGATGGCGGCGATGTCGTCCTTGTCGGCGATGTTCACCCAGCGCTTGACCCCCTTGGGACGCTCGCCGCGCCCGTTGACGGGCGCGGGCAGGAGGCGCTCGAAGATGACGTTGCGCATGCCGAGCGGGCTGCCGAGCGTGAGCAGGAGGTCGACCTCCAGGTCGGGGTTGGCCCACAGCGTCTCGTAGGTGACGACGCTGCCGAGCGAGTGCGCGATCACCACCTTCGGCCGGACCCTCCTGATGACGTCGGCCACGGCCGCCCTGGACTTCTCCCGCTTGCCCTGGTCGGTCAGGTACGTCGCCACCTCCGGCGCGAACAGCTTGGCGAACGCCTCGGACCTGCTGTCGAGCCGGGTCAGCAGCCAGCCGGTGACCGACTTGAGCACGCCCGTGACGTGCTCGCCCACGCCCAGGTTCTTCGCCCAGCCGATGAGGACCTGCTGCGCCGAGCTCTCCATGGCCGCGAACGACTGCGGCGCCGTCTCGCGCCCGCCGCCCGCGTGCAGGTGGTGGGCGAAGTAGGCGATCTCGCTGAAGTACGCGCTGGACTCGGCTCCGAGCGCCAGGTGCAGGTAGCGGTCCCACTTGAGCCGCATGGCCTCCGCCGCGCCCGGGACCGAGCGGCCGGCCTCCAGGTAGTACTTGTACTTGCCGATCCCGTGTACGCCGACGATGCCGCCCACCGCGCCTCCCCGCCCCATGATCTTTCGCGCGATATTGGCATACGCCACTTGCAATCCGATTAGCAACCGCCGGTCCGAGACCGCTCTTCTTTAGGCTTGCCTAAAGGTTTAGGTAGAGCTAAAGTGGAGTCATCAGGGACCCAGCGTCGAGAGCGAGACCGAGATGGCCCTTCGCCGGAGCAGTCGCGACGAGGTGGGCGGTCTCGCCCAGGAAGTCGTCGACGAGATCACGTGGTACATGCGGGAGCACAAGATCACGCGTTCCGACCTGGCCGCGGCGATGGGCGTGTCGGCCGGGCGGGTGAGCCAGATCCTTTCTGGCGACGAGAACCTGACGCTACGCACGCTGGGCTCCGTCGTCGACGCGCTCGGCGCCCGCCTGTCGTTCACGCTGGGCGACGCCGAAGGCTCGGTCAGGGCGCTCCACGAGCCCGCCTGACCACCAGCCGGTCCTCGTCGCCGCACGCCTGCCGCGTACCTCATCGGGCCTGCCTGGCGCGTCCGACGCCGTTCTCGCGTACGGGCGCGGACGGCGAGTACATCGGCAGCGAGCGGTAGCCCGAGCGGTAGGCCGAGGCCAGCAGCCGCAGCAGGTCGCTCTCGGCGTCATGCCTGAGCACGCCGTGCAGCCTGGTCAGATCGTTCAGATACCGCTCGTACCTTGCCATCCGCGTGTGCCGCGAGCCGTTCAGGGCCGTGACCACCTTCGACCGCGTCCCGCCGTCCTCGACCAGCGCCGCGACGTCCAGCCGCCGCTCGATCGCGTCGAGCCTGGCGTGCACCCGCTCCCGCCTGCGCTCCTCAGGGGTGAGCCGCTCGGCGATCCGCTCGTGGTAGCGGTGGGCGGCCAGGCTGAGCTCGTAGACGTTCCACGAGTCGTCCACCCGCTTCTCGCACCAGACCCGCTGGTCCTCGGCCATCGCCTGGTCGAGCCGGGCCAGCAGCGACACCAGCCAGAACGTCGCCGCCTCCCGCGCCAGCGACCGCCGCTCGTCCTCCTTGGCCCGCATCTGGCTGAGCCACAGCCCGCTCGGCGCGATGGCGCCCAGCACCGTGGCCAGGTGCTGGTTCAGCAGCGCGGCGCTGGCCAGCGCCACCCCGGCGGAGACGCACCCGGTCAGAATGGTGATGACGATCGCCAGCCGCCGCCCGCCCGGCCCGAACGGCCGTCCCTTGCCCTGGCAGCGCAGCAACAGGAACCCGACGGCGGAGACGATGGCGAGCACCACGGTCAAGCCCACCTGCGCGGCCGAGACAGGCTGCATGAAATATCGCCTCTCCTGCGGGATGTTCCTCCCATATTCGCAGTGACCGCGGAGATTGAAAATGCCGTTGCGGACGGCATATGACCGCCATATACGGTGACACTCTCGTAAAGAACGTTCTTTTGTGAACAGGAGCCCCACACATGCCCGGCCCGCTCGTCGTCAACAACTCGGTCGTCATTCCCGACGCCGAGCTCGTCTGGCGCTTCTCGCGTTCCTCAGGCCCGGGCGGCCAGGGCGTCAACACGACCGACAGCCGGGTGGAGCTGACCTTCGACGTGGCCGCGACCACGGCGCTGTCACCTGCGCTGAAGGCCAGGGCGCTCGACCGGCTCGGGGCTCCGACGATCACGATCGCCGCCTCCGAGTACCGTTCCCAGCTGCGTAACAGGGAAGCCGCCGAGCAACGGCTGGCGCAGCGCCTGCGCGAGGCCATCGCCCCGCCGCCGAAGCGCCGCCGCCCGACCAAGCCCAGCCGCGGCGCGGTCGAACGCCGCATCGCCGGCAAGAAGCACCGCGCGGACCTGAAGCGCCTGCGCCGCGACCCCTGACCCAGAGCGACCAGAACGATCAGAGCGACCAAACCAGCGGCCTGACCCGCCCCGCAGCCTCACCCGACCAGCAGCCTCACCAGACCCACAGCCTGATCAGAGCGACAGTGCGGGCTCCAGGATCTCGGCCGGGCAGAGCCGCCCGACCACGGCCCGCACCTGCCGGCGCAGGTCGGGCGAGGTGAGCCGGCCATCCTCGTCGAAGTGCGGGCAGGCGGGCGAGATCACCAGCTCGGCCCCCGTCACCACCGCCCCCGCGTGCTGGAGCTGCTTGTAGAGCTCGGCCTGGGCCCACATCGCCCCGCAGGCCCGCGCGCTGGCGCTCATCACCGCGACATGCTTGCCCGACAGCCCTTCGCGGGCCGACATCCAGTCCAGCGCGTACGTCAGCTCGACCGGCAGCAGGCTGTGCTCGGGAGCGGTCAGCAGCACCGCGTCGCACCTCGCCACCAGCCCCACCAGCCGCCGCGCCGTGGCCGGGAGGACCGGGCCCGGCGTGTACGGCGGGATCTCGCCCAGCTCCGCCCAGACCTCGAAGTCCACGCCGCCCGGCAGCTCGCCGCCCGCTGCGTCCAGCAATCTGGTGATGAATGACCCCGCGTGGAGACTGGCGGCGATCCCGATGATTTTCACCCTTGCTCCCCAGGGGTTCCGGTGTTACCGAGAACCTGCCCGATGCCTGGCTTGTCCAAGACCATGCCCCGGTCAAGAGGCGCACTGGCTTTGCCGTCCGGCTGGGGTGTCTACCGGCCGCGGGAGCCGTTCGGGTACGCGGAGTGCTCCCCGGAGCCGCGGGGACCGTCGGAGCTCCTGGGCCGGCGGAAGATCACCGCGAGCACGCGCAGCACCAGGATCGCGGCGATCACCAGCAGGTTGTAGCCGAGCAGGTGGAACAGCGACGTGGAGCCCAGCACCGGGGGGCCGCCGCCGATGCCGAGCAGGATGACGGCCATCACGCCGGCCGTCGCGCCGAGCACCGTGAGCAGCACCTGGTGCAGCAGCCCCGTCACGTAGCGGCGGTCGCGCTCGTCGGCGAGCAGCCGGACGTTCATGCTGAACCTGCCGTGCTCGGCGGCGCTCGCGATGCGCTCGACCCGGCGGGGCAGGCGGCGCAGCATCGGCAGCAGCGCGGCCAGCTCCTGCGTGAGCGACTCCTTGACCGTCTCCGGGCTGACCCGTTCGGCCAGGTAGCGGCCGGCGAACGCGCGGGCCTCCCCGATCAGGTCGAAACCGGGCGACAGGCGCACGAGCGTGCCTTCCAGCGTGGCCAGCGCCCGGAAGACGGCGGCCACCTCCGGCGGGATCGACAGCCCGTACGCCGAGACGATCCTGAACAGGTCGGTGAACATCTGGACGCTGTCCGTGCCGGGCCCGAGATGCCTGGCCATGAACTGGCCGAGCGCCCGCTGGAGCGCGGCCTCGTCGATGTCCTCCGGCCTGGGCACGACCTCCAGCAGCGCGTCGGTGACGCCGAGCGGGTCCTGCCGGTTCATGGCGAGCAGGAAGCGTTGCAGGGCCGAGCGCATGGAGGCGTCGAGCCGGCCCACGGAGCCGAAGTCGAGCAGGCCCAGCGTGCCGTCGTCGAGCAGCATGAGGTTGCCCGGGTGGGGGTCGGCGTGGAAGACCCCTTCGACGAGGATCTGCCGCAGCAGGCAGTCGAGCAGGCCGCGGGCCAGGTCCGGGCCCTGCTCGCGGGGGGCCGTGGTGACCGGCCTGCCCGACAGGCGCTGCATGACGAGCACCCGTTCGGTGCACATGGCGGTGTGCGGGGCCGGATAGGTGACGCAGCCGCCCCCCGAGGCGGCCACGGCGGCCATGTTGGCCGCCTCGACGCGGAAGTCGAGCTCCTCCCCGACGGCCGCCGCGAACCCCTCCGCCAGGTCGCGCAGGCCGAGCGCGCCGCCCCAGCGGGTCCGGTCCTCCAGCGTGGCGGCCAGCCGCCGGACGATGTCGAGGTCCTTGGCGACCACCGCGCCGATGCCCGGCCGCTGCACCTTGACCACGACGCTCTCGCCGGTGTGCAGGCGGGCGGTGTGGACCTGCCCGACGGAGGCGGCGGCCAGCGGCGTCCGGCCGAACTCGGCGAACACCTCCTCCACCGGGCCCCCGAGCCCGGCGGCCAGCACCGGCTCGATCTCGGACCAGGGCGCGGGGGCGGCCTGGTCCTGCAGGCGCCCGAGCTCGTCGACGAACTCGGCGGGCAGCAGGTCACGCCGGGTCGACAGGACCTGGCCGAGCTTGACGAAGGTGACCCCGCCGTCGTCCAGCGCCGCGCGCAGCGACGCGGCCAGGCGCACCTTGCCCGAGCGGTCGTCCACCTGCTCGCCGCGGCCGCGCAGGTAGGGGCCGAGGCCGTGCCTGATGGCGATCCTGGTGATCTGGGAGTAGCGCCTGGCCCGGGAGAGGCGGCCGCGCAGCGAGCGGAACAGCTCCAGCGGGCCGGGCACCGATCCGGGCGGCACCAGCGCCTCGGCCAGCACGAGGATCACCATCGGGATGAGCACCACGCACATGGCGAGCAGGAGCAGCATCCCGAGCGCGCCCGCCTCGGGAACCTGGTCGGGCTCGACCTCGCCCATGCCGGCCAGGATCGGCGACAGCACCGGCTGCGCCAGCCCGAAGGCCATCAGCGCGGCCACGAACGTGCGCAGCCGGCCGAACCTGACGCCCAGCAGCCGCTGCGCCGCCGTGGCCAGCCCGATGATCATCAGGAGCGTGACGAGCCAGACGAAGAGCTGCGCGGGGAGGGCCATGGGCCACGATCTTGGCATGACCGCGACCCGGCCGGCCTCCCCCCTGAGGGGGAATCAGCCCCTGGCGGCGGCGCGGGCGCGCCGCTCCTCCCTGCGCTCCACGAACCTGGCGGCCGTGGTCTCGGTCTTGGCCAGGAACGCGGCCAGCTCTTCGCGCGCCTTCTCGCCCTCGGCGTCGAGCCCGGTCTTGTCGAAGACCGCCCACTGCTTGAGCACCGGCATGAGCACGTCGTCGAGGTGGAGGCGGAGGTCGTAGATGCCCTCGTGCGCGATGATCATGGCCTTGCGGGTGAACCCCTCGATGCTCGAACCCGGCATCTGGAAGGTGGTGACGACGTCGGTCACCGAGCGCATGGTCTGGTTGGGATCGAGCTCGAAGGCGGCCTTGAGCAGGTTGCGGTAGAAGAGCATGTGCAGGTTCTCGTCGGCGGCGATCCTGGCGAGCAGCCGCTCACAGCCCTCGTCGCCGGAGGCCTTGCCGGTGTTGCGGTGCGCGATGCGGGTGGCCAGCTCCTGGAAGGACACGTACGCGAGCTGCTGGAGCATGGTGCCGTAGTCGGTGATGTAGCCGCTCTCCATGTGCCTCATCCGGGCACGTTCCAGGGCGACGGGGTCCACGGCGCGGGTGACGGTCAGGTAGTCGCGCAGGGCGGTGCCGTGCCGGTCCTCCTCGGCGGTCCACCGGTGCACCCAGGTGCCCCAGGCGCCGTCGCGGCCGAACGTCGTGGCGATCTCGTGGTGGTAGCTGGGGAGATTGTCCTCGGTGAGGAGGTTGACGATGAGGGATACGCGGGCGGCCTCGGGAATCTTGGAGTCGCCTTCCTGCCACGCCTCGCCCCCGTAGATGCCGTCGAAGTCGCGGCCTTCGCTCCACGGGATGTACTCGTGCGGGAACCACTCTTTGGCCATCTTCTCGTGGCGGTCGAGCTCTACCGCCACGACGGGCTCGAGCTCGTGCAGCAGCTCCGTCTGAGTCATCGCCATAAAAGATCTTCTCCTTCAGGTTACGGTACCGTAGGTTAGGCTACCTGAAGGACATACCGGTCAAATAGGGTGGTCATATGCGACCCAGTGTCCGCGGAGTCCTACTCGATCATGACGAACGCCTCGTCCTGTTCCGGCGCACGGTGCCCGGCCGCGACGTCTACTGGTCCGTGCCCGGCGGGCACGTCGAGCCGGAGGACGACTCGCTGGAGGGCACGCTGCACCGGGAGCTGATGGAGGAACTGGGCGCGACCGTCTTCGCGGTCACCCCTCTGGTCACGGTCTCCTACCACTGGCAGGGCGAGGTCAAGACACAGCACGTGTACGGCTGCCGGTTGGTGTCGATGGACCCGGAGCTGCGGCACGGGCCGGAGTTCGAGGACCCGGCACGGGGGCTGTACGAGGTGGAGCGGGTGCCGCTGGACCAGTCGGAGATCACCTCACGGCGGCTGGTCCCCGAGGCCGTGGCGGACTATCTGTCGACCGCCATCACCACGCTCCCCCGCCTCATCCCCTGATCCCGCTCCCGCGCCGGGCGGACGGGGTCACTCCCGGTCCTCGATCTCCCAGAGATGGTCGATCACGTGCCAGGCGATCCGCCGCAGGGCGTACCGAGGCGGCCAGCCGGTGGTCTGCGGCGGCTCCCACGCGCGGGAGAGCACGCCGGCCAGCTCCGCCCGCATGGCCTCCCGGTCCGCCTCCGACTTGTACGGCTTGTGCCGCACGTCCACTTTGCGGGCAAAGGCCCGCTCGGCGTCCACCACATGGCTGACGATCTTGGACAGGTCGCGCCCGCCGCCGCGCGGCCCCTTGCGCAGGTCCTCGTGCGAGGCGGCGACGGTCTCGTCGAACAGCTCCCAGGAAGCCCGCAGCAGCGCCACCCCCTTGGCCGCCTCCGCCGCGCCCACCGGCTCCAGGTCCAGGTCCGGCACCGCGTACGGGACGCCGAAGTCCGTGGTGTCGCTGCCCGGCACCCGCGCCACCACCACCGGGTCACCCGGCGCGAACTCCAGGCCCGCCCGCTCGGCCACCACGCGATAGCGGGGCACGTAGTCCATGAGCCGGTCGACGGCCGCCTCCTCGCCCTTGGCGATCCGGCACCAGCCGGGCCAGTCGAGCGAGCAGGCGAACACCTTTTTCGGGCCTGTCTCCAGATAAATGCGGGTCATGCCAGATCACCCTGCCACGCATACCTGTCAGCGCCCGTCAGGATCGGCCGGCGGGTTCAGATGAGGTCGATGAGGTCGGCCACGGAGTCGACGACGAGCGACGGTCGGTAGGGGAACCGGTCGATCTGGTCACGCTGCGTGACGCCGGTGAGGACCAGGATCGTGAACAGGCCCGCCTCCATGCCCGACACGATGTCGGTGTCCATCCGGTCGCCGATCATGGCCGTCGTCTCGCTGTGGCCCTCGATCTCGTTGAGCGCGCTGCGCATCATGCGGGGGTTGGGTTTGCCGACGAAGTAGGGGGCCACGCCGGTGGCCTTGGTGATGAGGGCGGCCACGGCGCCGCAGGCGGGCAGCGAGCCCTCGGTGGAGGGGCCGATGGGGTCGGGGTTGGTGGCGATGAAGCGGGCGCCGCCCTCGATGAGGCGGATGGCCCTGGTGATCTGGGTGAAGCTGTAGGTGCGGGTCTCGCCCAGCACCACGTAGTCGGGGTCGAGGTCGGTGAGCACGTAGCCGACCTCGTGCAGCGCCGTCGTCAGCCCGGCCTCGCCGATCACGTACGCCGACCCGCCGGAGCGCTGGTCGTCGAGGAACTGGGCGGTGGCCAGGGCCGAGGTCCAGATGGACTCCGCGGGCACGCTGAGACCCGCGCCCGCCAGCCGCACTGACAGGTCTCGCTGGGTGTAGATCGAGTTGTTGGTCAGCACCCGGAACTTCTTGCCGGATTCGCTGAGCCGCTTGATGAATTCGTCCGCACCGGGGATCGGCCGCCCCTCGTGGACGAGGACGCCGTCCATGTCGGACAACCAGGAGTCGATCCGCTTACGCTCAGTCACCCGCTCATCGTAGCGATCGAGCTCGGGCCGCCCCCGCGCGGTGCCGTCCGCGGCCGGTCCGCGCGCCGCCCGCGTGCCGCCGCTGGACGCCGTGCCGCGTAGGTGAAGAATGTTCTTCATGTCGTTCACTGAATCCGCTCTGGACATGCGGGACGAGCTCGTCCGGCTCAGGCACTCGTTGCACACCACCCCGGAGCTCGGGCTCCAGCTTCCGCGCACGCAGGAGAAGGTCCTGGCGGCGCTGGACGGGCTGCCGCTGGAGATCCAGACCGGCAAGACGCTCAGCTCCGTCACCGCCGTGCTCAGGGGCGGCCGGCCGGGCCCCGCCGTGCTGCTGCGCGGCGACATGGACGCGCTGCCGGTGACCGAGAAGAACGACCTGCCCTACGTCTCCCAGCTGCCCGGGCAGATGCACGCGTGCGGGCACGACCTGCACACCACGATGCTGGTCGGGGCGGCGCACCTGCTGAGCGCGCGGCGGGAGGAGCTGGCCGGCGACGTCATCTTCATGTTCCAGCCGGGCGAGGAGGGCCACGAGGGCGCCAAGCACATGATCGACGAGGGCGTGCTCGACGCGGCCGGCGCGCGGCCGGTGGCGGCGTACGGGATGCATGTCGTGTCATCCGTGCTGCCGCCCGGGCTGTTCGCCTCGCGGCCGGGGCCGATCATGGCGGCGGCGGACGTGTTCTGCGTGACGGTGAAGGGGCGCGGCGGGCACGGGTCGAGCCCGCACCGGGCGCTGGACCCGATCCAGGCCGGCTGCGAGATGGTGACGGCGCTGCAGACGATGGTGACCAGGACGTTCGACGTGTTCGACCCGGTCGTGGTGACGGTCGGCAGCTTCCACGGCGGGTCCGCGGACAACGTGATCCCCGACGACGCCCGGTTCGAGGCGACCGTGCGCACGTTCAGCAAGGAGAACCGGACGCTGGTCAAGCGCCGGCTGGTCGAGGTGGTGCAGGGCATCGCGGCGGCGCACGGGCTGGAGGTCGAGGCGTCGTTCGGGATGGGCTACCCGGTGACGGTCAACGACTCCGGCGAGGCCGATTTCGTCGGGCGGACGGCCGACGAGCTGTTCGGCCCCGGCCGCTACTTCGTCTCGCCGCAGCCGGTGATGGGCTCGGAGGACTTCTCGTACGTGCTGGAGAACGTCCCCGGGGCCTTCGTGTTCCTCGGGGCCTGCCCGCCCGGCCGCGACCCGGCCACGGCGCCCTACAACCACTCGCCCGAGGCGGTGTTCGACGACGCGGTGCTGCCCGACGGCGCCGCGCTCTACGCCTCGCTCGCCTTCTCCAGGCTGTCGTAACCGTGCGGGCGTGGGTGGTGGCCGAGCCGGGGCCGATGGCGTCCGGGCCGCTGGAGCTCGTCGAGCGGGACGTGCCGGAGCCGGGTCCCGGCGAGGTGCTGGTGCGGGTCGAGGCGTGCGGCGTGTGCCGTACGGACCTGCATCTGGCCGAGGGGGACCTGGCACCGCGGCGGCCCCGCACCACGCCCGGCCATCAGGTGGTCGGCCGGATCGAGCGCCGGGGAGAGGGCGCGGGCGAGGGCACAGGAGAGGGCACAGGCCAGCGGGTCGGCGTGGCGTGGCTGCGCTCGACCTGCGGCACGTGCCGCTACTGCCGCCGGGGCATGGAGAACCTGTGCCCCGCCTCCACCTACACGGGATGGGACACGGACGGCGGGTACGCCGAATATCTCCTCGCCCGGGCCGACTACGTCTATCCGCTGCCCGGCGACGTGCCCGCCGAGCGGCTGGCGCCGCTACTGTGCGCCGGGATCATCGGCTACCGGGCGCTGGCCCGCTGCGACCTGCCGCCGGGCGGGCGGCTGGGGATCTACGGGTTCGGCGCCTCCGCCCATCTGACGGCCCAGGCGGCCATCGCCCAGGGCGCCGTCGTGCACGCGGTCACCAGGTCCGCCGCCTCCAGGGCGCTCGCGCTGGAGCTGGGGGCGGCCTCCGCGGGCGACCTGCCGCCGGAGCCGCTGGACTCGGCCATCCTGTTCGCCCCGGTCGGGGATCTGGTCCCGCCCGCGCTGGAGGCGCTCGACAGGGGCGGGACGCTGGCCGTCGCGGGGATCCACCTCACCGACGTGCCGGCGCTGAACTACGAGCGGCACCTCTTCCAGGAGCGCACGCTGCGCAGCGTGACCGCCAACACCCGGGCCGACGGACGGGCCTATCTGGAGCTGGCGCTGACGCATCCGCCGCGCGTGACGACCGCGCTCTACTCCTTCGAATCAGCCGGGCAGGCACTGGCCGATCTCGCCGCGGGGCAGGTCAACGGCGCTGCCGTGCTGGTCATGAGCTGAACGTACATTTGCTGGAGCTTAGCTCCACTTCGTACACTCATGAAGGAAAGTTACATTAGCCTCACAACCTCTGGAGATTATTGACGCTGATCGGACGCGATCGTAGTGTCCGGTCAATCCCTACAGATCCTCTAGCAGGTCCGACATCCCCCGGAGCGGCAAATGAAGCGACTGGCAGCGGTAGTGGCGTTGCTGGGCCTTGCCACCGCGACTGCGGCATGCAGTGGTGGTTCCACCAACAAGTCCGGCGGCTCGGGCGGTGGTGGTGGCGGGCTCTTCACCACGATCGACGTGAACAGGCCAGGCCTTGAGGCATCGGCCCCGGCCAACCCGTACAACCCCAAGGGCAATTCCTTCCCCGGCTACAGCTCCATGAAGCTCGGCTGGGTCAAGAATCACCTCACCGACCCCAACCAGGCTCTCCCTGGCATCGCCGCCAGTTGGGAGATCGCGCCTGACAACTCGGCCATCACGCTGAAGCTTCAGCCGAACGCCAAGTGGTCCGACGGCAAGCCGGTCACGGCCGACGACGTCAAGATGTCCATCGGCATCGCCTACACGCAGGGCAGCACGGCCTTCTCGGTCACGCCCGGCGCGGCCGGCGCGGCAGCCGAGGTCACCGTCGTCGATCCGCAGACGGTGAAGATCACCCAGGACATGGCCAACCCCAGCCCGAAGTTCGCCCGCGGCGTGCTCGACACGACCGTGCTGCCCGCCCACGTGTGGAGCAGCGTCCTTCCGGCGGACTTCTGGGACAAGCTCAAGGCCGCCCGCGGCGACGACGCCGCCGCCGAGAAGGCGCGCGAGGAGGTCACCGCCCTGGGCCAGAAGGTCATCGCCTTCGCGCCGCCCAAGGACGTCTCCGCCGGCCCGTTCGTGCTGGAGCGGGTCAACCCCTCCGAGGCACTGCTGGTCAAGAACAAGTACTTCTACAACGCGGCCAACGTCGCTCCGGCGCAGGTGAAGTTCCTCAACTACACCGGCAACGAGCAGATCTGGAACTACCTCACCGCGGGCAAGCTCGACCACGCCGGCTTCACCGCCGCCCCGACGGACGTGATGAACCGGATCAAGGCGGCCCCGGGCGCCGAGGTCATCAAGGGCTACTCGCCGGTGGCCGTGAGCATGGCCTTCAACCAGTCCAAGAAGCCGTACGACAACGTGCACGTGCGCAAGGGCCTGGCCTACCTGATCGACCGTGACCAGGTCACCAAGGTCGCCTCGCCCGAGGGCGGCACGCCGGCCCTCACCACCAGCGGCATCCACCAGAAGGCCGCGCAGGCGTGGATCCCGGACACGGTGCCGCAGCTCGACCCGTACAAGCCGGACGTGGCCAAGGCCGAGGAGGAGTTCAAGCAGGCCGGCCTGACCAAGAAGGACGGCAAGTGGACGCTGGCCGACGGCAGCGCGTGGAAGGTCTCCATGCACGCCCCCGCCGGCTTCTCCGACTGGCTGTCCGCGCAGGAGAACATCAAGGGCCAGCTCGTCAAGGCCGGCGTCGACGCCGAGGTCGTGACGACCGCCGACTACCCGCTCTATCTGGAGGAGCTGGCGGCCGGCAAGTACGACGCCGGTTTCTGGCTGATGGCGCTCGGCCCCGCGCCGTACGACATCTTCCAGCGGCTCTACGGCGCCTCCAACGGCTGGACCAACGTCGCGGGCAAGGTGACGCACTCCGCGCCCGGCAAGAACGGCAACTGGATGGGCGGCCCCGAGGAGATCGAGGTCGACGGCGAGAAGATCAACCCCGGTGAGCTCACCGGCAAGCTGAACTCGGCCGACGAAGAGGCGGCCAAGCCGATCATGGCTCAGCTCGCCAAGGCGGCCAACCAGGACCTGCCGGTCATCCAGCTCTGGGACTACGTCAACACCCAGTTCGTCAACAACAGCCGGTTCACCGGCTGGCCGCACGACGACTCCATCCTTCGTATGGGCACCGGCGTGCTCGCGTCCGGCGTGTGGATCCAGCAGGGCCTGATCAAGGCGAAGCAGTAGCCTATGACGCTCATCGCACGGCGACTCGCGGGCCACCTGGCCCGCGGGTTCGTCATGATCTTGGTAGTCGCGACGATCAGCTTCTTCATCATCAACAACATCCCGGGCGACCCCATGGCCGCCAGGTACGAGAAGCTGATCGAGGGAGGCATGTCACCCGAGGCCGCCTCCCAGGCGGTGAAGGTGCTCTACGGCTTCCTGCCGGACGGCACCCTCTGGGAGCAGTACCGGGACTACATGTCCGGCCTGCTGCACCTGGACCTCGGCGTCTCCGTCACCAGGCCGGGCACCCCGGTGCTCGACGTGCTGACCGACGCCGCCAAGTGGACCGTTCTACCGGTGCTGGCGGGCACGCTGCTCAGCTTCATCGTCGGGGTGCTGCTGGGCGTGTACGCGGCCATCAAGCGCACCGGCAAGCTGGGCGACGCGCTGGCCATCTCCGGGTCGCTGCTGCACGGCATCCCGCAGTACGTGCTGGCGATGCTGCTCGTGGTGATCTTCGCCACGCTCATCCCGATCCTGCCCGCAGACGGTTCGGTGGACATCCTGTTCGAGCCCGGCTTCAACGCCGGCTATCTCGGCTCACTCGCCGAGCACGCCGTGCTGCCGGTCCTGACGTACGCGGTGTCGGCCTACGGCGGCTGGATCCTGGCGATGAAGTCGAGCGTGGTCACGGTGCTCGGCGACGACTTCATCCTGGCCGCCGAGCTGCGCGGGGTGAAGCGCTCGATCGTCTTCCGCTACATCGCGCGCAACGCGATCCTGCCGCTGTTCACCATGCTGGCCCTGTCCCTGGGCCTGCTGCTCGGCGGCGCGGTCTTCATCGAGAAGATCTTCAACTACCCGGGCCTCGGCTGGCTGCTCATCAGCGGCGTCCAGGACCGTGACTACACCCTCATGGGCGGGGCCTTCCTGCTGATCACCGCCGGGACCATCGTCGCCAACATCGTGGCCGACCTGTTCTACACGGTGATCGACCCGCGGGTGCGCAGCGGAGAGGAGGCGTCGTGAGCGCCACGCTCATCCCCGAGACGGGCTCGGCCGCCACGACCATGCGCCGTAACTTCTGGAACGGCGTCTGGCGGGTGATGCGGCGCAAGCCCAGCCGCATGGCCGGGGTGGTCATCATCCTCGGCTTCGCCCTCATGGCGATCTTCGGGCCGATGTTCCTGCCGGTGAACCTGCCGGGCAACGTCAACGCCATCACCCAGCCGCCGAGCTGGGCGCACTGGTTCGGCACCGACCCGCAGGGCAAGGACGTGCTGGCGCTGGTCATCAAGGGCTCGCGTTACGTCCTGCTGACCGCCGCGGTGACCGCGCTCATCACGGTCGTCGTCGGCACCTCGATCGGCCTGTTCTCCGGGTTCAAGCGGGGCCGCTGGGACACCGTGCTCATGCGGCTCACCGACATGAAGCTCACCATCCCCGGCCTGCCGCTGCTGCTGGTCCTCGCGACCGTGTGGAAGTTCGGCAGCCCGGTCCAGATGGGCCTCGTGCTCGGCCTGCTCGGCTGGGGCGGCGTGGCGCGGGCCGTGCGCTCGCAGACGCTGTCGCTGCGCGAGCGCGGCTTCATCGAGGCGGCCCGCGGGCTGGGCCTGTCCACGACGCACATCATCGGCAAAGAGCTGCTGCCGAGCATGGCCCCCTACATCGCGATGAACATGCTCATCGCGGTCACCGGCGCCGTCTACTCGCAGGTCGGCCTGTTCTTCCTGGGCGTCCTGCCGTACGAGTCGGACAACTGGGGCGTCATGCTCAACCTCGCCGTGTTCCAGGCAGGCGCGATGATCACACCGAACGCGCTCGGCTACCTGCTGGCGCCGCTGCTGGCCATCCTGCTGCTCACGCTCGGCATCGTGCTCGTGGTGGACGCCATGGACGAGATCTTCAACCCCCGGCTGCGTGAGGAGTAGCACGTTGGCAGAGCAAGCGCCGGGAGTGCGCATCGGCGGCCTCACGGTCGTCTACAAGACCCCCGCGGGCGAACTGCCCGCCGTCAGGGACGTCAGCCTGACGCTGGAGCCCGGCTCCATCACCGGCATCGTCGGTGAATCAGGCTCCGGCAAGTCGACGCTGGCCCTGTCGCTGCTCAACGCCGTCCAGCCGCCCGGCAGGATCGCGGCGGGCAGCGTCGAGATCGACGGGCTCGGCGACGTGGTGGCCTTCGAGGGCGAGCAGCTGCGCAAGGCGCGCGGCAAGCACATCGGGTACGTCTTCCAGGCCGCCCAGAACTCCCTGAACCCACTCAAGACGGTCGGCAAGCAGCTGCTCGACCTGGGCCGTTCACACGGCGTGGACGACCTGCGCGGCCTGGTCCGCGAGGCCAAGGAGCTGCTCGGCCGGATGGGGCTCGACGGGGCCAGGGTGCTCGACTCGCACCAGCACGAGCTGTCGGGCGGCATGCGGCAGCGGGTCGGCATCATGCTGGCCCTGGTGCTCAACGCCCACCTCGTGGTGCTGGACGAGCCGACGACCGCGCTCGACATGATCACCCAGGCGAACATCCTGAAGATCGTCCGTGAGGTGCACGCCGAACGCGGGCTCACCACGCTGGTCATCACGCACGACATCGGCGTGGTGGCCGAGGTCGCCGACCGGCTCGCCGTCATGTACGGCGGGCGGCTGGTCGAGCAGGGCCCGACGCGGGAGGTGCTGGCCTCGCCCAGCCACCCGTACACCAGGGGCCTGATCAAGGCCATCCCCCGTCTCGTCGGCGACATCGACGAGGCCCAGGCGCTGCCGGGCCGGCCGCCGACGCTGACGACCGTGCCGAAACAGGGCTGCGTGTTCAGAGAGCGCTGCCCGCTGCGCATGGACGTGTGCGACGACGTGGACCCCGACGCCGTCCCGCACGGATCCAGGATCGTGGCCTGCCACGCCGTGACCGTGAAGGAGCACGCATGATCACCGGGACCGGCGTCGTCAAGACGTTCAAGCAGCGGGGCAAGGTGCTCGGCGCCCGGGAGGTGCGGGCGCTGCGCGGCGTGGACTTCGCGATCCCGAAGGGCGGCGCGGCCTCGTTCATCGGCGAGTCCGGGTGCGGGAAGACCACGCTGGGGCGGATCATCGCGGGGCTGGAGACGTACGACGAGGGCGAGGTCGTCATCGGCGACGTGCCCATGTCGCCGCTCAAGCCCAAGCAGCGCCAGCCGCACTTCCGCAAGATCCAGATGATCCACCAGGACCCGTACTCGGCGCTGAACCCGACGCGGACCATCCACCAGACGCTGCACGCGCCGCTGAGCCTGCGGGCCGGCCAGACCGGGCGGTCCAAGGCGTGGATCGAGGAGCGGGCGGCCGAGGTGCTGTCGCTGGTCGGGCTGGACCCCGGCTCGGTGCTGGCGCGCTATCCGCACCAGCTGTCCGGCGGCATGCGCCAGCGGGTGGTCATCGCCCGCGCGCTCACCGTCGATCCCGAGATGCTCGTCGCCGACGAGGCCGTCTCCATGATCGACGTGTCGCTGCGGCTGGGCATCCTGGCGCTGCTGAAGGACCTGCGCGAGCGGCTCGGCGTCAGCGTCCTGTTCATCACGCACGACGTGGCCACGGCCCGCTACATCGGCGACGACGGCGAGCTGTACGTCATCTACCGCGGCCAGGTCATCGAGCGCGGCCCGGTGGACACGGTCATCGCCGACCCCGTGCACCCGTACACGCAGTCGCTGCTGTCGGCCATCCCGGTGCTGCACGGCCTGGAGCAGCCGGGCGAGCAGCCGGTGACGCCGCTGGAGTCGCTGGACGAGAGCCAGGCGGACGAGGGCTGCCTGTTCGCCCGGCGCTGCCCGTTCAGGGGCGAGCGGTGCACGAGCGAGCGCCCGCTGCTGCAGCTGACCGAGGGAGTGTCGCAGGAGCACGCGTGCTTCTATCCCGAGCGCCGCAGCGTGATCGCGCGGCCCATGAGCGAGGTGTGATGTCGCACGCCGTACGGACCGCGGAGCAGGACGCGGCGGCGCGGATCGCCACCGCCGCGCTGACCCTGGACACCGGGGAGGCCGCCGGCCTGGTCGGCTACCTGTCGCGGCCGCCCGCCGACCGGCGGTGGACGGCGCTGGCGACCGGCGACGGGGTCGTGATGGCCTCGGTGTCCGGCAAGGACCCCGAGGTCGGGCACATCGACCTGCTCGCCGTGGATCCCGCCGCGCAGGGGCGCGGCCAGGGCCGGGCCCTGGTGCGGGCGGCCGAGGAGTGGCTGCTGGAGCAGGGCGCGCGGCAGGCCCGCTTCGCCGGCAACCCGCCCTGCTACGCCTGGCCGGGCATCGACGTGCGCTACACGGCCGCCGCCTGCCTGGCCGAGAGCCTCGGCTACGAGCGCTACCACGTCGCCTGGAACATGACGGCCGACCTGTCCGCCGACCTGTCCGTGGACGAGGAGGTCCAGCGGCTGGAGCGGGCCGGCGTGCGCGTGAGCGCGGCCGGCGCTCCCGGGGACCCCGGGGACGCCGCCCGCGAGCGGGTCGCCGCGTTCGTCCAGGAGCAGTGGAACGAGCGGTGGGCCTGGGAGGCGCGGCACGCGACCGGCCTGCACTACGCCGAGCGCGACGGGAGCGTCCTGGCCTTCGCCGCGTGGGGGGCGCGGCCCAGCTGGTTCGGGCCGATGGGCACCTCGCCCGAGGCCCGCGGTCTGGGTCTCGGGCGGGTGCTGCTGCGCAGGTGCCTGGCGGAGCAGCGCGCCGCCGGGCAGTCCAGCGCCCAGATCGGATGGGTCGGGCCGTTGCGGTTCTACTCGCACGCCGTCGGCGCGCGAGCGGAACGCGTCTTCTGGCTCTACCGGCGCGATCTGGCGTGATGTCACGCCGGGGTGCGAGCCTGACCGCCGTAGAGCAGCCCGCCTTCCGGGTGGCGCGGCGGCGGGCACAGCTCGCGGGGGTCCCCGCCGGCCTCCAGACGGCTCGTGAGCGTGTCGGAGCCCCACAGGTGGTCCATGAACAGGTCGGGGCCCCACCAGCGCAGGTCGTCCGGGTAGAGCGTGCGGGCCACGTGCAGCATCGACAGGCCCGTCAGCACCGGCCTGAACGCGGCCCTGTCGTGCACGTGGAGCTGCACCCCGCACACGGGGACGCCCGCGTGCTTGTGGAACGTCGGCGTGAACCACGTCTCCCTGAACCGCACCCCCGGCAGGCCCAGCTCGGCCAGCGCGCCCGCGAACCCGCCGTCCGCGTACGGAGCCCCGATCAGCTCGAAGGGCCTGGTCGTGCCGCGCCCCTCGGAGAAGTTCGTGCCCTCGAACAGGCCGGTGCCCGGATAGACCAGCGCGGTGTCCACGGTCGGCATGTTGACCGACGGCATCACCCAGGGCAGCCCCGTCTCGGCGAACGTCATCTCGCGCCGCCAGCCCTCCATCTCGACCACGCGCAGGTCCACGTCGAAGCCGAACAGCCCGGCCAGCTCCCCCGCGGTCCTGCCGTGGCGCAGGGGCAGCGGGAAGCGGCCGACGAAGCTGGCGAACGCGGGATCGAGCAGCGGGCCCTCCTCCACGGTCCCGCCGAGCGGGTTGGGGCGGTCCAGCACCACGAAACGCAGCCCGAGCCTGGCGGCCGAGGCCAGCAGGTCGTACATGGTCCAGACGTAGGTGTAGAAGCGGGCGCCCACGTCGGCGATGTCGAAGACCAGGGTGTCCACGCCGGAGGCCGCCACCACCCGGTCGAGCGCCTCCCCCGACAGCTTGTGGGTGTCGTAGACCGGCAGCCCGGTCTTCCCGTCCACGGTGTCGCCTTCGCTGCCGGCCGCCTGGGCCGTGCCGCGCAGGCCGTGCTCGGGGCCGAACAGGGCCGTCAGCTTGAGCCCGGCGGCCAGCAGCGCGTCGGGAGTGGGGGTGAGATCGGGCAGGACTCCGGTGGGGTTCGTGATCAGGCCGAGGCGGGCGCCCCCCGCGAGCGAGGGGTCCGTGGCCAGCCGTTCAGCTCCGGTGCGTACGTGTGACATGAACCCATTGTCTGAAAGATATTTACAAGAGAGAAGTAAAGGGTGGAAATTAGCGTCATGATTGATCCGCTACCCGAGCTGTCCACCGAGCAGAGCGATCCCCGCTACAGCCAGATCGACCGGCTGCCGACGGAGCAGATCGCCCGACTGATGAACCAGGCCGACGCCGCCGTGCCCGCCGCCGTCGCGGTGGTCATCCCGGCCATCTCGGAGGCCATCGACGCGATCGCCGCCAGGATGGCCGAGGGCGGCCGGCTGTTTTACGTCGGCGCCGGCACGTCGGGACGGCTGGCCGTGCTCGACGCCAGCGAGTGCCCGCCCACGTTCGGCACCGACCCTTCGCTGGTGCAGGGCGTCATCGCCGGCGGGCTGGACGCGCTGACCCGGTCGGTCGAGGGGGCGGAGGACGACGCGGAGGCGGGCGCCGCCGCGATGAAGGACCTGGAGGTGGGGGCGCTCGACTCGGTGGTGGGCGTGTCCGCCAGCGGGCGGGCCCCTTTCGTGCTGGGCGCGCTGGCGGAGGCGGCCGATCGTGGCGCGCTGACCGTCGGCCTGTCGTGCAATGACGGCGCTCCCCTGTCGGCCGCCGCCGAGCACGCGATCGAGGTGGTCGTGGGGCCCGAGGTGGTGACCGGCTCGACCAGGCTGAAGGCGGGCACGGCGCAGAAGCTCGTGCTGAACATGATCTCGACGATCGCCATGGTGAAGCTCGGCCGTACGTATGGGAACAAGATGGTCGAGATGTCGGCGATGAACAGCAAGCTGGCCGGCCGGGCGCTGCGCATGGTCCGGGACATCACCGGCGCCGACCACGAGACGGCCGGCGCGGCGCTGGACGCGGCGGGCGGTCAGACGAAGACCGCGGTCGTGATGATCCAGCACGGGCTGGACGCCGAGGGGGCACGTGCGCTGCTGGAGTCGCACGGCGAGCGCCTCAGCGACGCGCTGAGCGGCTGACAGCCCGCATTACGGCGGGGCGCGGGCCCTCGAGGGAGGGGCGCCCGCGGGACCGTGGCGGACGGCGACGGGCGTTACCGGGGAGAGGGGATGGGATGTCCGATCGGCTGGAGGCGATCCTGGCGGACGGGGTGCCGCGCGTGTGCTCGGCCGCGGTCGCGCTGATCGCCGTGGACGGCTCCGTGGCCGCCGCGTCGGCGGCCGGGGAGCTCGTACGCTACGCCGACGCCCAGGGGAGCCTGGCGGACGACCGCCCGCCGGCGAGCCGGGACTCGATCTTCGACCTTGCCTCGGTCAGCAAGCTGTTCACCACCGCCGTGCTGCTCTCGCTGGCCGAGGAGGGCCGGCTCGGGCTGGACGAGCCGGTGGCCTCCTGGATCCCAGGCCGCGATCCGCGGATCACGCCGCGCCGCCTGCTCACCCACACGGCGGGCCTGACCCCGACCCGGCGCGTCGACCTGGAGCTGCCCGCCGCCGGCCCCGCCGAGCGCATGGCCGCGATGCTGGACACGCCGATCACCCACCCGGTCGGCGGGCCGTACCTCTACAGCGACGTCGGCATGGTCATGGCGGGCCGGCTGGCCGAGTTGACGGGCGGCGCGCCGCTCGACGCGCTGGTCCGCGCCCGGGTCACCGGCCCGCTCGGGCTGCCGGACACCGGCTACCGCCCTGTCGGCCCCGTCGGCCCCCTCGGCCCCGTCGGCC
>NZ_VCKX01000195.1 GCF_005889725.1 Nonomuraea zeae | reverse complement strand
CACCCGCACATGACTCCGGCGCCGACCCTGATGCGACCGCCGCCTGGACCCCGCCCTACATCCCGCCTGGGCCCCTGGAGTCCCTCTTCAGATCCGAACCACGCGATCCCGGCGACGACCCCGCAGATGTCTCCCCACCCGGTGATCTCCCCCCAACCGAGAACGACCCTGTACGTAATGAACACCCGGCCAGCGATGACGACGACACCACGCCCGGAAGCGCCGGTCACCCCACTCCGTAGTCCTGTGTCCGAGGCGGCCGGTCGGGACACCGCGTCCCGACCGGCCGTCCGGAACGGTTTGATCAGCGGCGAACCCGACTTGTGTCCCCGGCCGCTGAAACCTGACAGTCCATCGCCGCCACCAAGGCCAGTCACCGGGGCACTTATGCGGACAGTCAGACCATATCTACAGCAGGCTGTTACACAGGGAACAAATCGGAAACACCACGTCATTTAATTGCTACGATCTAAATCTTTCACCAGCACGTGTGCCATGCAAAAGCCGATGATGAGCTCATGATGGCGCGGCGCTCTCGACGGGCATGGCTCTCTTTGGCTGCCTGGCTGATCATCCCCGTCATTCTGGCAGTGGCCAGTATTCGGGTCTTCGGAATGGAGGAGCGGGAAAGCGCACTGGCCGTTTTCCTCGCGCTGTCGCTGAGCATCGTGGGAGCCCTGCTCACCATCCAACGGACACGTGCGCATGTTCCATCCGCCAACGCCTCGACAAATCCGATCGGCGGCATGCCCGAAACCAGCGTCATGGCCAACGGAGAATCACCGGCCTTACCCGGCGGCAGCAGGGTCGACAACCACATGGGTGGCACCGCCGGAGTTCTACTCCAGGCAGGAGCGATCAATGGTGATGTGAACATGACATCCCAGCCGCCGCCATCGGCAGCCGCCGCACTGCGTACCCTGCCGGCCGATCTGGCCGCTTTCACGGGCCGTCAATCCGAGTTGGAGCGCATCGTCCAGACGCTGGAGGAACACGCGGGAGCGGGAGGCGTAGTACACATCGACGCCATCGACGGGATGGCCGGGGTCGGCAAGACCGCGTTCGCTGTGCACGCCGCCCATCACCTGGGGTCGCGCTTCCCCGACGGACAGTTCTTCGTGCGCTTGCACGCTCATACACCGGGGCAACGGCCGGTCGAGACGGCCGATGCGCTGTTCGCTTTGCTGCTGAGCGTCGGCGTCGCCGCCGCTCAGATCCCTGACAGTCTCGAATCGCGTGCGGCTCTGTGGCGCGACCGGATGGCCGGCAAGAAGGCACTGGTGGTGTTGGATGATGCCACAGACAGTGACCAGGTTCGAGCATTGCTACCCGGCAGCGGCTCGACACTGGTGTTGGTCACCAGCCGCCGGCGCCTGAGCGCACTGCCACAAGCCATGCCCATCACTCTGCAGGCCCTGCCTCCCCAAGATGCCGCAGACCTTTTCGTCCGGCTCACCGCACGTCCCGGTCCCGATGCGAACGATCCCACGGTGCGGCAACTCACAGAGCTGTGCGGGCATCTGCCGCTGGCTATCGGTCTGATGGCCGGGAAGCTCAGACACCGGCCTGCCTGGACAGTCTGCGATCTGGCCGCCGACCTCGCCTCTGCGGCCGACCGGCTAACCGCATTGCGCGCAGAGAGCCACTCCGTGGCCGCCGCCTTCGAACTGTCCTATTACGGCCTGGCCCCGGAGCAACAGCGACTGTTCCGACGGCTCGGCTTGCATCCCGGCAGCGATATCGACGCCTACTCCGCCGCCGCCCTCGACGCTGTCGATCACGATACCGCCGCAACTCTCTTGGACGACCTGTACGCGGTCCATCTAGTTGACGAACCCGCTCGGGGACGCTACCGCTTCCACGACCTGATCCGCCGGCACGCTCGTGTCCTCGCAGACCAGGACCTAGAGGTCGACCGCGAGGCCGCCCTGGATCGGCTTCTCGCGTACTACCTGCACACCGCACATACCGCCGATGGCCTGCTGCCCGGCCGCTATCCGCAGGCGTACGTGCGACACACCGGTGCGCGGCCCGTCGCCATGCCGGAACTGACCGGTCATGGCCAGGCCGGGGAATGGATGGAGCGGGAGAGGCTTAACCTGTACGCAGCGTTGAACCACGCCGCTGAGCACGGGAGGCCCGACATGGCGATCGGGCTGGCATCGGCGATGGCGCGATATCTGCAAGCGCGCGGCTACTGGGACCAGGCACTCGCCCTCTACCACACGGCCACAAGAGCCGCCAGGCAAGCACACGATGAGCTCGGTGAAGCTGAGGGACTGTTCCACATAGGGGACATGGAGCACATGCGGGATGACTATCCGGCCGCCGTCGCCAGTTTCACCCGAGCTCTCCAGCTCTATCGCAGGGCGAGCAACAGCCTCGGTGAGGCCAATGCACTAAATGACCTCGGCACCGTGCAGTCGATGATGGGGCATTACGCGGCGGCCGTAGCCAGCCATGAGGCGGCATTGCGACTGTACGAGGCCGTCGGCGAAGAGCACGGCCAAGTCGAAGCCCACTCCTCGCTCAGCTCCGTCCACTATGCAAGGGGAGACTTCGCCGAAGCCGCCACCCATGCCGAAGCTGCGCTCAAATTCCGTACTACGGATCAGCCAATCGGATGTGGTGGGGCCCTGAACACTTTGGCTCATATAAGACGCGCCCGGGGTGAGTCTCAGGCGGCCCTCGCCGGCTTCATGGAAGCACTGCGGCTGTTCCACGCGCTAGGCAGCCGCCCCGGCGTGGGCAACACTTTGAACGCGCTGGGTCATGTGCAGTACGAAATAGGTGACTTGGCGGCGGCTTACGCAAGTTACACCGAGGCCCTGCAGATACATCGCGTAATCGGCAATCCCGCTGGAGAGGCTACCTCTCTCAACGGCCTGGGCATGATCTGTGGGGCAAAAGCTGAATACGAGAAAGCCTTTGACACTCTCGCCCGAGCGGCCAAACTTCGGCACACCATCGGCCACCGTCTTGGCCAGGCCGAAACATTCAACGCATTGGGTGCGGTGCACCTTGCCGCCGCGGACGCGAACAAGGCTCAAGAAAACCACAGAAAGGCTCTGGCAATCTGCCGCGAAATCGGTACACCAGCGGAGGAGGCCAAGGCCCTCGAAGGTCTCGGACGAGGTCTCCTCGCCGACGCCCAGCCGGACGAGGCCCGCACTTCACTGCAACTCGCGGAAGCCATCTATCGAAGACTCGGCATCCACGCCACGCCGGTTCCACCAGCACCAGATTCAGGGCCTTCAGGACAATGACCTGTTCAGCATGATTGCTGCCGTTCAAGCTTGGCACGGAGCAATTGAGCGTCCGGCTGTACCAGTTCGTCGAAAATGATCAGGGCCTGCTGCCACGCCTCGCGGGCGGCCTGCTGATCACCTGAGGCGGCGTAGGAGTCACCGATCCTGGTCAGGACGTCCGCCTCGTCATAGCGGTTGCCCATTGCCCGCCATAGCGTCAACGCCGACTCATAGTGGGTCCGCGCCTGTTCGTGATTCCCGAGTTCAGCGTAGGTGTAGCCAATGCTGTCCAGTGTGTCCGCCTCACCGTCACGATCGTTGAGGTCCTGGAAAAGCTTGAGTGCGGCGCTGCACGTCTCCACCGCCTCCGGATATTCGCCGAGGTGAGCGTGGCACCAGCCGAGGTTCTCCAGGGCGTGGGCTTGGCCAGCCTTTTCGTGATGACGCTTGTGCAGGTGGAGCGCACGTTCGAGATGTTCCTTGGCCTCTCCGTAACGGTCCTGCTCCTCGTGGACAACACCCAAGGCGATGAGCGCGTTGGCCTCGTGCACCTCCGAGCCGAGCCGCCGCAAGAGTGTCAGGGCCTGGAGCAGTTGCTCCTCGGCCTCGGAGAAGTGGCCGATGCGCGCATGTGCGTACCCGATGCTGGTGCGCATCAGCGCTTCGGCCTCACGGTCGCCGAGTCGCGCCGTGGCTTGCAGGCCGGCTTCGCTGGTGTGCAACCGGTCGGACGCGTGACCGCGGCGGTCGAAGTAGACGCCGAGCGTCCAGGCGAGCCCCCACGCATGCGTGTCGAACCCGTGACGCAGAGCATGGTGCACGGTCTCCACCAGGCCGGTGTGCTCGATTTCGAGCCAGCCGATGGCCTCTTCATAGGTGGAGAACACTGGCGCGGGGAGGCTCCCGGCAGAAGACGGCAGGTCGACGCGGGGCGGTTGGGAGCGATCGCACGGTCGGCGGCATCGGCCGCCCGCAGCAGGAAATCGTGGAACCGCAGCAGCGCCTCCCGGCAGGACTCCGCGGTCTCGTCATGCTCCAACTGGTCTGCCGCGAACGTGCGCAACAGGTCGTGGACGCGGAAGCGGTCACGGGTCACTTCGCTGACGAGGTTGGCCTCCACGAGCACACCGAGCAACTGGCGGGCGTGGAGAAGTGATTTGTCGGCCAGCGACGCCGCACCAGCGAGGCTGATCTCGGGCCCAGAAGCCAGCCCGAGCAGGCGGAAGAGCCTGGCGGGGCCTGGAGAAAGGTTGCGGTAGGACCAGGAGAACACGGACGCTACATTCGTCGTTTCGCTGTCGTGCAGATCCAATGCGTAGAGCCGATCTCTTTCGGAGCGCAGGTCTTCGGTGAGCGATTCCAGTGACCAATTGTAAATCGCTGCCCGCGCTCCGACTATGCTCAACGCGAGGGGTAATCTGCCGCAGAGTTCCACAAGTGTGGCTGCTGCGCTTCTTTCGGCTTCGACGCGTTCGTTGTTCAGGTGGCGGACGAGTATTTTGGCGGCCTCCCGCCGGCCCGGCAACTTCATCGCCACAGGCACGGCACCGTGGTCCGCCACCAGCGCCCCCAGCTTGTTCCGGCTGGTGACGATAGCCGTACAGGTTGGTGAACCAGGAAGAAGAGGGCGCACCTGGTCGGTACCGAGCGCGTTATCCAGGATGACCAGGACTCGTCGCCCATCGAGCAGGGAACGATAGAGCGCAATCCGATCATCCACTTCAAAGGGAATATTATCCGGCCTGATTCCCAAAGCAGCGATAAAACCCTTCAACGCGTCACTTGGCGCCACCGGTGCGCCACCAGGGTCAAATCCCCGCAGATTAACGTAAAGGTGTCCATGAGGAAAACGATGGGACACCCTGTGGGCCCAGTGCAAGGCGAGCGTCGTCTTGCCGATCCCGGCCATGCCACTGATGGCGTAGATGGCGCCGAGGCCGGGCCCTCCCTCATCCAGCGCCTTGTCAAGAGCGGAGAGCGCGCCCTTGCGGCCGATGAAACGGCTGGTCGCCGGCGGGAGCTGCCTCGGCACCACGGGAGCTGAGGGCTCCTGCCAGTGAATCTGCACGCCCCCGCTGATTGATCCTGCCTGTATCGCCGGGCCATGGACCGAACCCGACAGCTCGTTGGTCGACTTGTCCCCCGACGACGCGGAAGGTGACACCTGCGCAATCACGGTCCGACTGGTTCCTTGCCGACGACACCGGCCTGCTGTCGACTCCAGGATCGCATGGCGCTTCGTATCATGTCATTAACTCAAGAGGTCGAAGCAATGCGACAAATGAGATTTATCAGGATAGAGAGGTCGATATGGACGAGACCGCCCTGGCTCTTGTATCCGCAGCCATTACCAGTCTCGTTACTGGAGCGACCGGTGAGGTCGGCAAGGGGGCATGGACGTCGCTCGTCGCGATGGTGAAGAAGACGCTCGGTAAGAACGGGGAAGAGCAGCCGACCCTGGAGCTCGTCGAAGCCGTCAGGACGGAGAAGCGGGACGTCATCGAACTGTCGGAAGTCCTGGTGGAGCAGGCCGGGCAGGATGCCGAGTTCGCGAGCGACCTGCGGGCCTGGCTCGAAGACGTCAAGGTGCTCGCGAAATCCGACGGGCCCACCAATATCGTGGCGGGAAGCGCGCGAATCACGGGCCCCGTGATCCAGGGACGCGACTTCTCCGGGCCGATAAGCTTCGGCACTCCGCCACCAGGCACGAACTGAAACACCCGCGGCTGATGCCGTAATCCGGTAAGAATCTACACTCGGGTGACACACCCGGGATACGTCACAGGTGACCGAGCAGAGGCACCTGGCTGGGCTGACGAAGAGCCCAGGCGCGGGTGGGTGCCGGACGGCCCACGCTCCAAACGGGCAACGAGTGGGGACATGACGCCGCGAGGCGCGGACGGCCAGTGCGCCGGAGGCGCCTCGGGGGCTGGTGAGCCCTCAGTGCGCGAAGCGCCTCCGTTCGAAGTCCCTTGTGCCCCGGGCGGCGGCCCTCGGATCGGCCCGCCGGGCGGCGGGCCCCGGATCAGCCCGCCGGGCGACTGGCCGGCCTATGCGGCGCGGTAACCCTTCGGCTCCTCCGGGACGAGGATCCACATGGCGACGTAGACGACCCAGAGCGGCCCCGGGATGAGCGACAGCAGCAGCCAGAGGATCCGGACAAGGGTAGGGGGCATGCCCAGCTTGTCGGCGAGACCGCCGCAGACGCCGGCCAGAATCCTGTGCTCTCGTGAGCGGTACATGCTGTTTTCCTCCGTGTGGTTACGACCTACCTGTAGAACGGGCGGCCCCACCGCAGAACTCCCGTCAGGGACCCTGAGAAAACCCTGTAAGGGTCAGCCACTCATGTGCCATGCCCAGATGACGGCTGGTCAGTCCCTCTCTGGGGTCCACATGCACCAGCAGGAAATCGTCGAGACCCTGATGCACCCTGAGGTACTCCTCGTCCTCCGCCCACACCTGGTCGTCGAACCACACGAACGGCCGCCGCCCCACGTAGTCCGCCACGTGCGGCGTCTTGAACATCTCGCCGAACTCGCTGGGCGCCCCGGGGGTCATGGGGATGACGGGCAGCGAGGGCAGGCCGATCCTGGGCGCGATCCACTCGTTGGCGTGCTCCTCCCACGTGGTCGCCCACACCAGCTCGGAGCCGGTCGCGAGGGCCAGGTCGAGGAGCCTGCGGCCGTGCCTGGCGTTGAGGTGCACGGTGTAGACGTCGGTGCCGACCGTGCACCGGTAGCGCCTGAAGTCGGGAGTGGCCCGGCCCATCGGGTTGAGCACGCCGTCCACATCGACCAGTAGCAGGGGTTTCACTTATCGGCTCCGGCCCGGTGTTCCTGGGGGCTGATCCCGCGTACGCGCTTGAAGGCCGCGCTGAGCGCGAACGGGCTGCCGTACCCGACCTTCCTGGCGACCGCGCCGATCGTGGCGTCGGGCTCGCGCAGCAGGTCGGCGGCCAGCGCCAGGCGCCAGTCGGTGAGGAAGGCCATCGGCGGCTCGCCGACCAGGTCCGTGAAGCGCCTGGCCAGCGACGCCCTGGAGACTCCGACCTCGGTGGCCAGGGCGGCGACGGTCCACGGGTGCGCGGGGTTGTTGTGCAGCATCCGCATGGCCTTGCCCACCACCGGGTCGCTCATGGCGCGGTACCAGGCGGGCGCCTCGTGCGTGGCGAACCACGAGCGCAGCACCGCGATGAGCAGCAGGTCGAGCAGCCGGTCGAGGACCGCCTCCTGGCCGGGCTCGTCCTTGACGATCTCGGCGCCGAGCAGCGAGATGATCGGGTCGCCCGGCTGCACGATCAGCGTGGGCAGCGCTTCCAGCAGCCGCCGGCTGACCTCGCCCTCGAAGTTGTAGGTGCCGGTGAGCAGCACGGTGTCGCCGTCGGGGTTGTTGCCCCAGGTGCGGATGCCCAGGTCCATGGCCTGGTAGAGGGACTCGCCGTCGAGGGTGGTGCAGTGCTGGCCGGGGTGGATGACGATCTGCGGCTTGGTGTCGGGGTCGTCGGACACCGTGTACGGCTCGGGCCCCCGGTTGATCGCCACCTCCCCCGGCCGCAGCGGCACGGGGTCGGCGTCGTCCAGAACGATCCATGCCTGCCCGCGGACCAGGGCCGTCACCGACAGCGGGGCCTCGTCCTGGATGCGCAGTGACCAGGGCGGATCCAGGATCGAACGCAGCAGGAAGGCGCCGCGCGCCCGCGGGCCGTCGAGTAGCGCCGCGAGCTGGTCCATGGTTAGACGATCGCATATGGGATTGCGCTTCTCAACCATGGAGCGTCTTATCGGTATGGTGACTTACTAGATATATGACGATTTTGGTGCTCGGCGGCACCGGCAAGACCGGCCGCCGCATAGCTGACCAGCTCACCGCCCGCGGACTGCCCGTACGCATCGGGTCCCGCTCCGCCGTACCGGCCTTCTCCTGGGAGGACCGCGCCACCTGGCGGCCCGCGCTCGACGGCGTCACCGCCGTCTACCTCTCCTACTATCCCGACCTGGCGCTCCCCGGCGCGTACGACGACGTCAAGTCCTTCACCGAGCTCGCCGTCCGCGCGGGCGTGCGGCGGCTGGTGCTGCTGTCCGGCCGGGGCGAGCCGGAGGCCCAGGCCAGCGAGCGCACGGTCGCCGAGTCGGGGGCGGAGTGGACGGTCGTCCGCTGCAGCTGGTTCATGCAGAACTTCAGCGAGGGCTTCCTGCACGGCCAGGTGCTCGACGGCGTCGTCGCGCTCCCCGGGCCCGACGTGGCGGAGCCGTTCGTGGACGTGGACGACATCGCCGACGTGGCCGTGGCCGCGCTCACCGAGGACGGTCACGCGGGCCGGCTGTACGAGCTGACCGGCCCGAGGCTGCTGACCTTCGCGCAGGCGGCGGCGGAGCTGTCGGAGGCCACCGGCCGGCAGATCGCCTTCGTCCAGATGACGCCGGAGGAGTATCGGGCGGCGGCCACGGAACAGGGCCTGCCGGAGGAGGAGGCGACGGGCCTGACCGAGATGTTCGCCGGCATCCTCGACGGCCGCAACGCCCACCTGGCCGACGGCGTACGGGAGGCGCTCGGCCGGCCCGCCCGCGACTTCACCGACTACGCCGCGGCCAACGCCAAGGCGTGGACGGTCTAGTTCGGCAGGCCCTCGCACAGCTTGTCCACAGGGGTGCTCTCGCGCATCGCGAGCCGTCCGCAGCGGACCCGCGGCGTGCCCTCGCCGGCCCTCATCACCGCGATGACGGCGTCCACGGGGTCGTGCCGGTCCGTGTCGTCGAAGTCCAGCACCCCGATCACGCGGTTGACGATGCCCAGGCCCGGCAGCAGGGGGAGCTGGTAGAGCAGGTCGCCGTGGTCCACGCGGGGGCGCGGGCCGGGCTCGTGGACCAGGCTCGCGGCCTCGTGGAGCAGGTCCGCGGCGGCGTAGGTGAGGATGAGGTTGTCGTCCGCCAGCAGGTCCTTGCTCCCCGCCAGCTCCTCCTCGTCGAGCAGCCTGGCGATGAACAGCGGCCGGCTGGGCACGGCGGCATCCCCACCACCGGCGGGCTTCCCACCACCGGCAGGCGCCGTCTGGGCCTTCTTGCCGCCGGCGGGCGCCGATTCGGGAGACAGCCAGAAGCGCCGGTCCCCCAGGCTGGTGTAGTAGAGGTCGACCCCGTCCCGCCCGAGCGGCGGCCCCTGGCCGTGCGCGGCCTCCCTGGTGATGTCGTCGCCCGCGATCACCATGGGCTTCCGCTCCCCGCAGCTCGCCTTGGCCAGCGAGTTCAGGAAGGACCTGATCTCCGGCGAGCGGCCGGCGTAGAAGTAGACGTCCGGCCGCTCCTGGCAGGCCCCCGCCACGGCCTGCTCGACCCCGCCGGTGACGGTGTACGGCACCAGCACCGGCCGCTGCCCGCTCTCCTTCTCGAAGGCAGCGGCGAAGCCCTGGGCCAGGTTGCCGGTGTAGACCTCGCCGTCCGACTCGTCATGGACGATCACGGCCTTCGGCGCCGCCACTCCCGGGAGCAGCCGGTGCCGGGCGAACCGGGCGGCCAGCGCGGCCTGCCGGGCGTTGGTCGGGCTCACCCGGAAGAAGTATCGCGTGGCCCTGCCGCCGACCTCGACGAGATCGTCCGCGCTCCCCGTGGTGCCCACCATGGGGATCTTCGCGCGGGCGAGGGTGGCGATGGCCTCGCGGACGCCGTTCGTGCTGCGGGCGAAGCCCACCACCCCGGCGATGGACGAGTCGCGCTTGACCAGCTCGGCGATCTGGCGCGCGGCCTGCCCGCCACGGGTGAACTCATCGCCCGCGTTCGCCAGCAGGACGCGGAGCCGCAGGCCGCTGTGCTTGTCGCGCTGCAGGTCGGCGAGTGAGCGCAGCTCGCCCCGGCTGCCGATGACCTTGCTGTCGACGTCCCCCGCCGCCAGGGAGTATTCGCCGAGCACGACCAGCGACACGTACCGGCTCTGGCCGCCGATCGCGGCGTTCTCGTCGTCGATCCGCGCCACCAGCGGCGCCAGCGCGGGGTGGACCACTCCGGCGGGAGTGCGCCGCCCGTCGTTGAGCACCCCCACGCACTCCTTGCCGATCTTCGTGACGTAGGTGAGGCCGCACGTCTGCTGGGCCAGTACGGCCTTCCTGTCTCTCTCGGCGGAGCTGTCCCACTGATCGCGCAGGATCGCCATGACGGGCCCGCACACCAGCAGCGCCGCGACCAGCCAGTAGAGGGCGGCCCGGCCCCATCGCAGCCGGGGGCGGGGCTCGGCCGACTGCGCGGCGCCCTCCGGCGCGTCGACCACGAGGTAGGGGCAGGCCACCTGCCTCTGCCAGGCGCGGACCCGGGCCCGCAGGCTGGAGAGCTCCACCCGCGCCCGCTCGACCGCGTCCACCGGTGGCGCGCTGTCGCTGGAGGTGAGGACGAGCAGCGGCACGTGCTGCCCCGTCCGCTCGCGCTCGTCGTGCACGAGCTGGATGAAGCGATGCGCGACGTGCTCCCCGCCGGCGCCCGGATCGGCGCTCATCCGGCTCACCAGCAGCAGGCAGTAGACGCCCCGCCCCCAGCTCGGCCACGGCCAGCGCCGCTGGTAGGCCTGCCGCAGGTCCTCGCAGAACGCGTGCACGAGCAGCGTGTCGAGCTGCTCGTCGGTCGGCTCCTCGGCCAGCCGCCGGTGGTAGGCGCCCATGGGCTCGCGCTTGTCGCGCGGGAAATAGTCCTGGTGCCTGGCGAAGCGCCGGTAGGCCAGCCAGCCGGTCGCCTGCAGGCCGACGTGGACCAGGCTGGCCACGCCGCCGGCCAGCGCCGGGCCGATGAGGGTGATGTGCTCCAGCACGGCGACCGCGCGCCCCAGCCCGGCGAAGACGCCGGTGCTCACCGGCACCCAGGCGGGCAGCGCCCGGCTGAGGTAATCGACGATTTCGCCGGTGCGGACCGAAGCCCGCCGTTCCCTGCGCCATTCTTTGTACGCCTGCGCCCAGCCGTCCGCTTTACCCTCGCCATTTCTGCGCCGGGCGGCGACCCAGAGCAGGAATTCGGTCATGGGAAATCGCGGCGCGGGCATCAGGGAGGACGTGATGCGCCGGACCAGCCCTTTGACGACCAGCTCCACCAGATCGGGCACGTCCCCGACCCTGGCCAGCTCGTCCCGCCCGACGACGGCGCAGGGCGCCTTCCAGTTGTACGGGCGGACGAGCTGCTCGGCGACCTGACCTGCGGCGTCAGCGCCGACGAAGACGAGCACGGGCAGGTGCCGGTCGCGCCGCCACACCGCGGGCCGCCGGAGCAGGTCGCCGACCGTCTCGTGCCGCCCGTCCGCCGTGTTCGCCTTGTCGGGCATCCGGTGCTCCCTGCCGAGTTCGATACTCGCGCGAATATGCGCGGGACGCAGACCCCATAGCTTTACACCGTGCTGACAATTCCGATGCGGAAAACGGGGACGCCCTTCATACCGGCAGGTTATGACTGACGGATTTATCCTGACTAATGGCTCCGAACTACTTTGGCGGGATCCCATCCGGGCCGCGGCACCGAATCGAGCAGCAGCCTGGTGTAGGCGTGCTCGGGCTCGGCCAGCACCCGCGCGACCGGCCCCTGCTCCACCACCACCCCTCTGTGCAGCACCAGCGTGTCCTCGCACAGGTGCCGGACCACCGCCAGGTCGTGGCTGACGAACAGCAGCGCGACCCCCGAGTCCCTGCGGACCTGCGCGAGCAGTTCGAGGATCTGCGCCTGGATGGACACGTCGAGCGCGGCCACCGCCTCGTCCAGCACGAGCACCGACGGCTCCACCGCCAGCGCCCTGGCGATGGCCAGGCGCTGGCGCTGGCCGCCACTGAGCCCGTGTGGCCTGGCCCCGGCCTCGCGGCTGCCCAGCCCGACCTGGTCGAGCAGTTCGGCGGCGCGCGAGCGGTCCTTGCCGTGCAGCCTGAGCGCGGTGTGCAGGCACTCGGCCGCGGTCAGCCTGGGGTCGAGCGACAGGTACGGATCCTGGAACACCATCTGGATCTCGCGCGCCCTGCGCAGCCGGGCGGCCCGGCCCCGCTCCCTCGCGGACCTGACCCGGCCGGCGACGGAGATCGTGCCGGAGTCGGGCGTGACGAGGCCGACGAGCATGCGGGCGATCGTGGTCTTCCCCGACCCCGACTCGCCGACCAGGCCGAGCGCGCCTCCGGGCGGCAGGTCGAACGACACCCGGTCGGCCGCCACGGTGCTCTGGAAGGACTTGCACAGATCACGTACGGCGAGCATCACACCTCCACCAGACGGCAGGCGGCGGACCCGCCGGACACGGTCACGGGCCGCGGCGCCCACTCCCCGCACGCGTCCGCCGCGTGCGGGCACCGGGGCGCGAAGGGGCAGCCGCCGAACACGTCGTCCAGCGAGGGCGGCCGGCCGGGGATGGGCCGGATCGGCCGGGGGTCGCCGAGCTCGGGCGTGCAGGCCAGCAGCCCGGCGGTGTAGGGATGGCGGGGATCCTCGAACAGCTCCTTGGCCGGCCGCGACTCCACCACCGTGCCCGCGTACAGGACGTGCACCCGGTCGCAGAAGGCCGCCGCCAGGTGCAGGTCGTGCGTGATGAACAGCATGCCGAGCTCCCGCTCCGCCTGGATCCGGCGCAGCAGCGCCAGCGTCTCGGCCTGCGTGGTGACGTCGAGCGCGCTCGTCGCCTCGTCGGCCAGCAGCAGCGCGGGATCGGCGGCCAGCGCGGCGGCGATGACCACGCGTTGCAGCATGCCGCCGGACAGCTCGTGCGGGTACTGCCGCATACGCAGCTCCGGGTCGCGCATGCCGACGGCGGCCAGCAGCTCCAGCGCCCGCGCGCGGGCCTCGGCCTTGGGCCGGCCCAGCGTGAGCACCATGCGCTCGGTCAGGAAGTCGCCGATCCTGCGGACCGGGTTGAGCGACGAGCGCGGGTCCTGGTAGATCATCGACACCTGCGCCGCCCGCAGGTCCCTGAGCGCTGCCGGGCTCATCGTGAGCACGTCCTCGCCCGAGACCAGCACCCGGCCCGACACCCGGGCCGCGGCGGGCAGCAGGCGCAGCACCGAGCGCGCGATCGTGGACTTGCCCGAGCCGGACTCGCCGACCAGGCCCACGATCTCGCCCTTGCCGACGGTGAGCGACACCTCGCGCAGGATCGGCCGCCGGCCGCCCGCCTCGATCGTCAGCCCTTCCACGGAGAGCAGCATCACGTCCCCCTCACGCCCATGCGGTCGGCGAGACGTACGCCGATCACGTTGAACGACACGACCACCAGCGCGATGGCCGCGCCCGGAATCAGCACCGGCAGGAACGCGCCCTGCACGATCGCCGGCTGCCCCTCCTTGACCATCAGCCCCCAGTCGGAGGACGGCGGCTGCGCCCCGAACCCCAGGAAGCTGAGCGTGGCCAGGCTCATCAGCCCCTCGCCGAACAGCACGACCAGGTAGCCGACGATCGAGCGGGCCATGTTGGGCACCAGGTGCCGGACGCAGATCGTGAACCCGCCCATGCCCTGCACCCGGTAGGCGTCGATGTACGGCTTGCCGCACTCGCCCAGCGCGACGCTCCGGGTGTACTTGGCGATCGTCGGCGTGTACGCCAGCCCGAGCGCCAGCACCGCCGTGGTCATCCCGTTGCCGAACACGGCCACGATGAGCACCACGAACAGCAGCCCGGGGAAGGCGTACATGACGTCGGTCAGCCTGGACACGACGGCGTCCACCCAGCCCCGGTGCCAGGCGGCCAGCGTGCCCAGCGCGACGCCGAGGACCGAGGCGATGGCCAGCAGCGCCAGCGGCCCGATCAGCGAGGTGCGGGCGCCGTACAGGGCCCTGGAGAACAGGTCGCGGCCGGACTGGTCGGCGCCGAGCAGGTGCCCGGGCGACATCGGCGCGAGCGTGGCGGCGAAGTCGACGGCGTCCGGCTCGTACGGAGCCACCAGCGGCGCGAGCACCGCCGCCGCCACGACCAGCAGGAGGAACGCACTCGCCAGCCAGTAGCCGAGCGGCCGGGCCGCCTTCGGGGGCAGCGTGGCGACCATGGTGGTCATGCCCGCCTCCTCACTCGGGGATCGATCAGCGGTTGCAGCAGGTCGACCAGCGTGGTCACGGCGATGTAGCAGGTGACCATGAGCAGCAGCACGGCCTGTGTCACGGGGAAGTCGTGGGTGTTGATCGCGTGCACCAGCAGCGAGCCGATCCCGTTGAGCCCGAACGCGGTCTCCACGGTCACCGTGCCCGCGAGCATGCCTGCCGTGACCAGCCCGCACATGGTCACGATCGGCCCGAGCGCGCCGCGGAAGACGTGCCTGACCACGATCAGCCGCTCGGCCAGCCCGGAGGCGCGGGCCACGCTCACGTGGTCAAGCTCGCGCTGTTCGACCATGGACTGCCTGGTCACGCGGCTGATGATGGCCAGCGCGCCGAGCGCCAGCGTCACGGCGGGCAGCGTCAGATGCCACAGCGATCCGCCGCCCATCACGGGGAACCAGCCGAGCTGCACGCCGAACAGCGAGATCAGCACCGTGGCCGTGACGAACGGCGGCACCGAGGTGGCGAACGTCGTGCCCGCCACCACCGCCGAGTCCGTACGCCCGCCGCGCACCGCCGCCAGCACCCCCAGCGCGACCCCGAAGACCACGAACAGCACCGACGCGTACGCCACCAGCCCGAGCGTGCTCGGCAGCCGGGCCAGCAGCAGGTCGCCGACCTGGTCGTTGTACTGCGTCGAGCGCCCGAGGTTCCCGGTCACCGCGTCGCCCAGCCACCGGCCGTACTGCACCAGGAACGGGTCGTCGAGGTGGTACTGGGCGCGGACCGCGGCCAGGTATTGGGGCGTCAGGTTCTCCTTGCCGCCCGCCAGGAACGTGACCGGGTCGCCGGGCGCCGCGTAGGACGCCGCGAAGATCACGAACGAGGTGGCGAGCAGCGTGGCGACGAGCCCGGCCAGCTTGCGCACCACGGCTCAGCCCTTGGCTCCGAGATCGACCGCCCACGGATAGCCCATGTGGACCTGGGAGGCCGGCGGACCGGTCACCTTGCCGCCGAGCACGACCGCGTTGGGCACCTCGACCAGCGAGATCCACACCATGTCGGCGGTGAACAGCCGCTGCAGCTCGATCACGTCCTTCGCGCGGGCCGCGTCGTCGGTGGTCTCCAGCGCCGTCGCCACCAGCTTGTCGTAGGCGGGCGAGCTGAAGCCGACCCAGTTGTTGGACGAGCCGGTCAGGCCGTTGTCGTAGAAGCCGATGGGGTCGGATTTGGTGATGTACCAGTCGTCGGGCACGAGGTCGACCTGAGCCCGCAGCGATTCATCCGTATAGAAGCTGCCGAACTCGCTCGCCGGGACCGTCTTGATCTGCGCCGCCAGCCCGATCTTCTTGGCCGCGTCCACGACCGCGTTGGCGATGACCGTGCGGGACTGCTCGCCGTTGGTCGCCACCACGATCGGCTCCTTCGGCGAGCCGGCCTCCTGCACCAGCTTCCTGGCCTCCTCCAGCCGCGGCGACTCCGGCGCGCCCTGGAGCTGGTCGTAGGCCGACTGGAAGGCCGCCTTCTCGTACGACCACGCCCCCGCGCCGACCGGCACCTTCCACGGCCTGGCCAGCCCCGCGAACCCGGACTTGGCGATGCCCGCCCGATCCACGGCCAGTGACAGCGCCCGGCGGATCTTCGGGTCCTTCATCACGCCGCGATCGGTCGGCAGCAGCACGAACACCCTCGTCGTCGCGCCGTAGGCCACGCTGACCGCCTGGTTGGCCTGCAGCGCGACGGCGGGCCCGGTGTCGGAGAGGTACGCGCCCTGCGCCTCCCCCGTGACGAGGCTGTTGACCAGCGCCGTGTCATCGGCCCACTTGAACGTGACGCTCTTGGTGAGCGGTTTGACGTCCTTGTTCCAGTACGCGGCGTAGCGCTCGATCGTGAGCTGACCGCCCGACTTCCACTCCGCCAGCCGGTACGGGCCGCTGCACGCGTCCTCGTGGCCGGGCGTGCCGTACTCCTTGCCGAGCCGCTCGACCACCTTCTTGTTGAGCACGATGCCCGCGCCACCGGCGAGTGCCTGCACGAACAGCGCGTTCGGCTTCTTGAACGCGACCGTGACCTCGTGCTCGCCGGTCTTGCGCACGGACTCGACGTCCTCGAACTCGTCGGACTCGTCCATGCCGTCGCCCGCGTGCCGGTCGAGGCTCCACACCACGTCGTCGGCCGTGATCGGCGAGCCGTCGTGGAACGTGACGCCCGTGCGCAGCGTGAGCACCATCGTCTTGGGGTCGGGCTGCGCGGCCCGCTCGGCCAGCCACGGCTTGACCGTCATGTCGGGCTGGGTCTGCATGAGGCGCTCGCAGACGTTGGACATCACCGTGCGGTTGGGGGTGCCGCCGTCGGCGTCGAGGTCGAGCGTGCCCGGCTCCTCGTCGAGCAGCCAGACGGCGTTGTCGAGCGGGCCCGCCGCCTTGGCCGTGCGGTCGACCAGCGTGAGCTTGGCCGGGTCCGGCGCCTTGGTGGTGACTGCGGGTCCGCCGCAGGCGGCGGTGAGACCGATGAGCCCGGCCAGGGCGAGTGTCTTCTTCACGGGGTCTCTTTTCCATGCGGTCCGTCGTAGAGGTTCCAGGGCACGCGCTCGTACTCGTGGTCGCAGGGCGTGCCGGCCGCGATCAAGTAGTCGCCCGTGGTGAGGTCGACGCAGCTCGACAGCAGGGTCGCCCACCGCTTGACGGCGGGCTGGGTCTCGTCGGGGTGGGTGCAGAGGGACTCGGGGTAGCCCAGGTGGTCGGACATCGCCTGCCTGATGCGCTTGCGGGCCTCGTCGGTGCCCGACGCCTCGCGCACGGTACGCAGCCCGCCCTCGGCCCGCGGCACCCGGAACAGCGAGTCGGCCGAGCCCGGCCGGTAACCGGCGGCGAGCTGCGGCGGCACGAACGCCTGGTAGTGGTTGCCGTGCACGAGCAGCCCGTCCGTCGGGTACATCCAGCCGACCGCGCCGGGCGTGGTCTCCAGGTCGATCGCGAACCCCTCGCGATGCGTGATCAGCGCGTTGCTCGCGATGTGGGCCCGCGACTTGGTCAGCGCCTCCAGCGCCGCGTTGAGGTTGTCGCTGTCGAGCACCCTGCGCCTGATCAGCGTCTGCGGCACGCCGACCGAGTCGTCGAAGCGCCCGCCGAGCCCGTTGGCGTTGAGCGCGATGCCCGCCGAGTTGGCTCCCTGCCGCCCGACCTGCCCCGCCTCCACGTGCATGATGACCGTCGGCCGGCCCGGCTGGACCACTCTGAGCACCATCAGCGTGTCCGACACGCCGTCGCGCCAGTCCCAGTTCTGGCCCGCGTAGACGTGGCCGTCGCCGGCGGCCTCCGCCATCAGCGCGAACGACGTGCACCCGTCGGGCTCCATGGCGCTGAAGGTGGTGTCGTAGATGATCTCGCCGCGGGCGTTGAGCGCGAGGACGTCGAGGAAGCCGACGCCGGCCCCCTCGGCGATGCCCTCCATCTCCGCCACCAGCTCCGGCGCGAACGCCCTGCTCGGCTCGGCCCAGCGCGCCGCGCGCTGGACGACCTGCTCCCAGGTCAGGCCGCTGGAGTGGGCGAACGCCTCGGCGTAGTAGGCCAGCGCGCGCTCGATGCGCTCGCGTGCCTGCTCGCCGTACTGGCGGCCGCGTTCGCGCGGTGCGCCGGAGATCTCGACGGTAGGCAGGGAAATGGGGCTCAATGGTGCTCCTTGGACCGGCCGGCAGCCTGTAACGTTTATTTCAGGAGGCGGCGAGTCTGTAGCGGTCGTTTCCAAGGCCCAAGAGTAATGAGCGCTACACGGGAGTCAAGAGCTGTAATGGAAAATACACACAGCCCAATCGAGCAGCTCAGAGCCATGGTCAGAGAGCTCTGGGAAGAGCTGTCGCCGGCCGAGCGGGCCGTGTGCCACTATCTGATCTCCACCTCGCCGGAGCAGATCCTGTTCGCCAGCGCCCAGGAGCTGGGCAACGCGACGGGCACCAGCAACGCCACCGTGGTGCGCACGATGCAGCGCCTCGGCTTCGGCGGCCTGCCGGGGCTCAAGCGCGCGCTGGCGGCCGAGTTCACCTCCGCTGTGGCCCCCGACGTACGGCTCAAGCAGCGCATCAGCCACGTCGGCCAGGACCTGCCGGGCATCTGGGAGCGGGTCTTCGACGAGGCCCGCGAGCGCATCGAGCACTGCAGCAGGCTGCTGGACGAGGAGGCGTTCAGGAAAGCGGTCGAGCTGCTGGTCAACGCCCCCGGCGTGTTCGTCTACGGCGCGGGCGCCTCGGAGCCGGCCGCCCATCACCTGGCGCTCAAGCTCAACCGGCGCGGCCACCGCGCCCGCGCCGTCTCCGCGACGGGGTTCGCGCTGGCCGACGACCTGCTGTGGCTGGCGCACGGCGAGGTGCTGGTCATCTTCCAGCCGGCCCGCAAGCTCAAGGAGATCACCGTGCTGATCGACCGGGCCCAGGCGGTCGGGGCCGGCATCGTGCTGATCTCCGACGAGCTCGGCGGCTCCTTCGCCGACCGCGTGGACGCGGTGCTCGCCGCCCCGCACACGCCCACCGGCATCACGGCCGAGACGTTGACCGGCATCATCGTGGCCGACGCGCTGCTGCTGGCGCTCGACTCGCTCGACGAGCCGCGCTCGGTCGAGCACTCGCATCAGCTCAACGCATTACGCGAGCAACTCCTCGGTCCCCGTTTCCGCTAGCCTCACCCTCGTCACTCCCGTGCTTTCCCGAAGGGTGTAGTCGTGATCGGCTGGCTAGAAGCGGTGGTTCTGGGGTTGGTCCAGGGGCTCACAGAGTTCCTGCCGATCTCCTCCAGCGCCCACATCCGTGTGGTGTCCGCGTTCGCCGGCTGGGAAGATCCGGGTGCCGCGTTCACGGCGGTCATCCAGCTCGGCACGGAGACGGCCGTGCTGATCTATTTCCGCAAGGAGATCTGGGAGATCATCTCCACCTGGACCCGCTCCCTGTTCGACAAGGAGTTGCGCAGCCACTGGGCCGCGCGCATGGGCTGGTACGTCATCGTCGGCACGCTGCCCATCGGCATCCTCGGCCTGGTGCTGAAGGACCAGATCGAGACCGTCTTCCGCGACCTGCGGGTGGTGGGCACCACACTGATCGTCTTCGCTCTCATCCTCTGGTTCGCCGACCGCACGGCGCGCAACAAGCTCACGCTGGAAAAGCACCTGAGCTTCACCCACGCCATCGTGTACGGCTTCGCCCAGGCCCTGGCCCTGATCCCCGGCGTCTCCCGCTCCGGCGGCACCGTCACCGCCGGTCTGCTGCTCGACTACCGCAGGGAGGACGCGGCCAAATACTCGTTCCTGCTGGCCATCCCGGCGGTCCTGGCCTCCGGCCTGTTCGAGCTGAAGGACATCGGCGAGGGCCCGGCCCCCGCCTGGGGGCCGACGATCCTGGCCACGGTCATCTCCTTCATCGTCGGCTACGCGGCCGTGGCCTGGTTCCTGCGCTACATCAGCACCCACCGGTTCACGCTCTTCGTGATCTACCGGATCATCCTCGGCTTCTTCGTCATCCTCGCGGTCACCTTGAACTGGATTCCAGCGCTGGGCTGACGGGCACCCGGTAATAGGCCGCCCACGCGTCGTCGCCCATGCGCAGGATCTTCAGCCCGATCCAGCCGAGCGCGGCGACGGGGGCGGTCCAGAACGGCACGGTCAGGGGGCCGTACGGCACCAGGAACCCGCCGAGGTAGCCGGCGGCCACCACCGCCGGCACCCACCACCCGACGAACCCGGCCCGCCACACGGCCGCGGTCAGCAGCGGCAGGCCGATGAACCCGAAGAACATCCACGGCATCTGGAAGCCGAAGATCACGCCGGGCAGGTTCAGCATCTCGTCGAGGATGCGCTGCGCCTCCTGCGGCGAGTTGTGCCGGCCCAGCCACCACTCGACGGGGTCGATGAGCAGCAGCCCGGACAGCTGGAGATAGCCGATCACCGCCAGCGCGCCCGCCACGTGACCGAGCCACGTGGCCTTGCGCCTGGTCAGGTGCACGAGGCCGATGACGGCGACGGCCATCAGCATCCAGCTCCAGTGGTAGAGGGCGGACTGGGCCTGGGCGAGCGCGGGGTTCGCGCCGAAGCTGACCGCCTCCCGGTCGTCGCCCCAGGTGCCGGGATCGACGAGGACGGCGACGGCCTGGAGCAGCGGGGCCACGATCAGCAGGACGCCTGCCGTGACGCGGCGAAAGGTCACCTGGTCTTTCAACATGCCGCCGACGGTAGGCGCGGCCGGCGCCCCCGTCGTCCGTCTCCTGGCCGACCGGGCGTCCCCTGGGAGACGGAGAAGATCGGCGCCGCCGGCGAAGGTCAGACGGTCACCGGGGGATGTAGCGCGCCCCCGGCGTCCCCGCGACCTTGACCAGCCCGGCCGCCACGATCTCGCGCATCTTTTTCACTACCCGATGACTTCTTCAATGTTGAATTCAAGGGTGGATGAATTCCACGTGGTTGAATAGTCCCATGGCCGAAGAACGCGGCAGGCGCCCGGGCAACCCGCAGACCAGGGATTCGATCCTGGAGGCGGCGATCGAGTCGTTCGTGACCCGGGGCTACGGGGGCACGACGATCAGGGCCGTGGCCCGGGCCGCGGGGGTCGATCCGGCCCTGGTGATGCACTTCTTCGGCAGCAAGGACAAGCTGTTCGAGGCCGCGATCCACGGCACCATGCCGGTCGCGCTGGTGATCGAGGCCATCGGCGGCGACGAGGAGCACCTCGGCGAGCGGCTCGTCAGGAGATACCTGTGGCTGTGGGAGCACCCGGTGCACGGCCCGAAGCTCGCCGCCGTGCTGCACGCGGCCACCGCCACCCCGGCGGCGGCCGAGCTGCTCAAGGAGCTGATGAGCAGGGAGCTGCTCGGCCCGATCGCCGGGACCCTGTCACACGATCACGCCGAGGCCCGCGCCCTGCTCGCCGCCTCGCAGCTCCTGGGCCTGGCCCTGATGCGCTACCTGCTCAAGGTGGACCCGCTGGCGTCGATGCCGGCCGACCTGGTGGCGGCCGCGGTGGCGCCCGGCATCCAGCGCTACCTGACCGGCACGCTCTCCTTGGCCGAGATCGCGGCGGCGCCCCGGTAGGTCACCAACGTGAACAGCAGCGCCAGCAGGGCCAGCCCGGTGGAGAGCACGACCACGCCGGTCCTGCCGTACCAGTCGAGCGCCGCGCCGCCGGCCAGCCCGGCCACGAACAGCCCGACGTACTGGGCCGAGGAGAGCAGCCCCAGGCCGATCGGCACGTTGCCGGGCACCGCCGCGACGGTCCTGAACTGCTGGGCGGGGGCCACCAGCCAGCCGAGCCCGCCCCACAGGAACGCCCACACCAGCGCGACGGGCAGCGCCAGGTTCGCGACGGGGATGAGGGCCAGGAACACGGTGGACGCGCCGAGGCCGATCAGCACCATCGCGCGCGGCCCGTACAGGTCGGTGAAGCGCCCGCCGAGCTGGTTGCCCACGATGCCCCCGAGCCCCCACGCCCACAGCAGCGCGGGCAGCGGCAGGTCGAACAGCGACCCGATGTAGGTGTACGCGGTGAACGCCGCCGCGAACATCAGCAGCTGCGTCGCCAGCACCGCCTGCACCCGCCGGTCGCCCAGCGGCGCGAACCGCTCCCGCAGCCGCCCCGACGCCGGGATCCTGACCTCGGGGATCACCGCCGCGACGCCGATGAGCCCGATCACGCCCAGCCCTGCCACCAGCCACAACGTGGACCGCCAGCCCGAGACCGAGCCCAGCCAGGTGCCGAGCGGCACGCCGATCGCCGACGACACGGTCATCCCGCCCATCACCAGCGCCAGCGCCCGCCCGCGGCGCTCGGGCGTGGTCAGCGCGTTCGCCACGCCCGACGCGGTGGGCGTGAACATGGCCGCGCCCGCCGCCGCGATCACGCGCGTGGCCATGACCAGCGGGTACGTCGGGGCCAGCGCGGTCAGCGTGTTCCCGAGGATGAAGACCCCCAGGGCGACCAGCAACAGGTTCTTGCGCGACAGTCGCGCGGTCACGGCGGCCAGCAGCGGTGACAGCACCGCGTACGCCAGCGCGAACACCGTCATCAACTGCCCGGCGGCAGACCTGGAGATCCCCAGATCTGCCGAAATAGGCGGCAACAGACCGGCAGTCACGAACATGCCGGTGCCTACAGCGAAATTTCCGACAGCAAGCGGATAGAGCCGCGACCCCATGGAGCCTCCACATACGTAAGTTGGATGCTCATCAAACTGTCTTATAGTTGGATTGTTGTCAAACAATAAGACGGAGGTAGGGTTCAACCATGCGCCTGCTGCCCCATCCCGCCACCGAGGACATCGAGCTCACCGAGGTCCTGCGGGCGCTGTCCGATCCCGTCCGCCTGGAGATCGTCGCCCGCCTGTACGTGAGCGGCGAGCTGACGTGCGGCACCGCGGGCGACGACCTCGGCATCCACAAATCGACCGCCTCACACCACTACCGGGCGCTCCGCGAGGCGGGCGTGATCTCCTCCAAGCAGGACGGGCGGCTCAAATACATCAGCCTGCGCCGCGACGACCTCGACCGCCGCTTCCCCGGCCTGCTCGACTCCGTCCTCGCGGCGATCCGGACGCAGCTCTGACCCCCATGACCAGCCCTGACGCGCTGCCGATCCGGCCTGTCCTGCCTGAGCTGCTCGCCGTCCTCGACCGGCGGGGCGCCGCCGTGCTGACCGCCCCGCCCGGCACCGGCAAGACGACGGTGGTGCCGCTGGCCATGGCCGAGGCCGGGATGCGGGTGCTGGTGGCCGAGCCGCGGCGGCTGGCCGTCCGCGCGGCGGCCAGGCGGATGGGCGTCAGCTACACGATCCGCGGCGAGCGGCACGCGGGCGCGAACCCCATGGTCGAGGTCGTCACCACCGGCGTGCTGCTGCAACGGCTCCAGCGGGACCAGGAGCTGGCCGGGGTGGACGCGGTCATGCTCGACGAATGCCACGAGCGCCACCTCGACGCGGACACGGCGCTGGCGTTCCTGCTCGACGTACGCGACACGCTCAGGCCGGACCTGCGGCTGCTGGCCACCTCCGCCACCGCCGACGCCGCGCCGTGGTCCCGGCTGATCGGCGGCCCCGTCGTCGCGGCGACCGGCACCACGCATCCGGTCGAGACGGTGTGGGCCCCGCCGGCTCGCCCGGTCGCGCCGCCGCACGGGCTGCGCGTCGATCCGGCGTTCCTGTCACATGTGGCATCGGTCGTCCGCCGGGCGCTCGCCGAGCAGGACGGCGACGTGCTGTGCTTCCTGCCGGGCGTGGGCGAGATCGCCAAGGTTGCCGGGCTGCTGACGGGCCTCTCCGGGGTGGAGCTCCTGCAGGTGCACGGCCAGGCCCCCGCCCACGTCCAGGACGCCGTGCTGGCACCCGGTCGCTCCCGCAGGGTGGTGCTGGCCACGTCGGTGGCCGAGTCCAGCCTGACCGTCCCCGGCGTCCGGGTGGTGGTCGACTCCGGCCTGGCCCGCGAGCCGCGTACGGACCACGCCCGCGGCCTCGGCTCCCTCACCACGGTCAGGGTGTCGAAGGCGGCGGCGGACC
>NZ_VCKX01000194.1 GCF_005889725.1 Nonomuraea zeae | reverse complement strand
GGGCGTCGCAGGGGGCATCGCGGGGGGTGCCGCGTGACGCGGCTCGAGCGGGGTTACCGCAGGTTGCTGGCGTGGTATCCGAAGGAGCATCGGGCGCGGCACGAGGAGGAGATGCTCGCGGTGCTGCTCGCCGGTACGCCGCCGGGCCGGGTCAGGCCGTCCGCCCGCGACGCGTTCGACGTGGTGCGCGGCGGGCTGTCGATCCGGCTGCGTCACGCGGTCCGGCCCGAGTCGCGGCGGCGCTGGCGTGAGGCCGTGGACCTGGCCGCGCTCGTCGCCCCCGTCGTGCTGCTCGTGGCCATGCTCGCGCGGGCCATGGCGTACGCGGGGATGGCACTGCCCGGCGGGTTCTACGGCGCGGAGGCGGTGCTCCTGCTGGAGCTGGCCGGTTACGCTCTGCCGTACGGGCTGGTCGCGCTGGCGGCGTGGCTCGGCCGGCACCGGGCGGCGGTCGCCTGCGCGTGGACGTTCGCGCTGGCGGCCACCTGGCTCGAACTCCAGCGTGATCTGCCCTGGTCCGCCGTGTACGTGGAGTCGGACGGCGTGCTCCTGATCCTGAATGAGGCCACGGGACTCGGGGGCTTCGCGAGCGCCGTGCTGCCCATGTACCTGTGTGCCGCGATGCTGACCCTCGCCCCTTCGCCCGGTCCCGGCTCACTGGGCACGCGGCGGGTCCTGGGCTGGACGGGCGCCGCGCTCGCCACCGCGGCGGTGGGCACGCTGGTCGCCCCGAGGGACGGGACGTACCTCGCGGTCGTGGCGCTGATGGCCGTGGCGGCGGCGTGGGCGCTGCGCCACGGGGCCGGACGCCGCGTGATCGTCGCGCTGCTGCCGCTCGCCGGCCCGTTCTTCGCCGACGGGCAGCCAGGGGCGGGGACGGCGGCCGGCCTGATGCTGCGCGCCGTCCCGTCGATGGCGGCACTGGTCGTCATGGCGTGGCTGGCGCGAGGCGGCAGGGCTGCGGCGGCGCCCGCTGCCGGCGAGCACCGGCCCTGAGCAGGCCGCTCGTCCGGCCCTGACGCAGGCCGATCACCCGGCGCCCGCGCGGCGGCTGCTGCCGCTCCCGGTCCTGTCCGGGGATGGACGCCGCCGTTCCCGAGGCATGCCGGTTATGTCCGGGGATGGACGCCGCCGTTCCTGAGACGTGTCCGGAGGGCGGACGCCGCCGTTCCCCGGTCCCGCTGGGAGGTCGGGCGCAACCGTTCCCGGGTCTCGTCCGGAGGATGGAAGCGGACGTTCTCCGGGTGGGGCTGGAGGGGGACGTGGTCGTTCCTGAGGTGTGGGTGGCGGGCTCTAGGCTGCGTGGGATGAGCATCATGCAGGTCCCTGGATCGAAGTCCATCACCGCCCGCGCCCTGTTCCTCGCCGCCGCCGCCCGTGGCACCACGGTCCTGCGGCGGCCGCTGCTCTCGGACGACACCGAGGGCTTCGCGGAAGGGCTGAGCGTCCTCGGCTACCGCGTGACGCGCGAGCCGGAGACCTGGACGATCGAGGGCCGCCCGGAGGGCCCGGCCGTCGAGGAGGCCGAGGTGTTCTGCCGCGACGGCGCCACGACCGCCCGCTTCCTCCCGGCCCTGGCCGCGGCCGGGAAGGGCGTCTTCCGCTTCGACGCCTCCGCCCAGATGCGCCGCCGCCCGCTCGGCCCGCTCACCGGGGCGCTGCGCGAGCTCGGCGTCGATCTGACGCATGAGGCCCAGGAGGGCCACCACCCCCTCACGGTACGGGCGAACGGCGTCAAGGGCGGCCAGGTCACCCTCGACGCCGGGCTCTCCTCGCAGTTCCTCACCGCCCTGCTGCTGCTCGGCCCGCTCACCGGCGAAGGGCTGCGCATCACCGTGACCGACCTCGTCTCGGCCCCCTACGTGGAGATCACGCTGGCGATGATGCGCAGCTTCGGGATCGAGACCGAGCGCGTGGGCGACACCTTCGTCGTGCCGCCGGGGCCGTACACCGCCACCGGCTACGCCATCGAGCCCGACGCCTCCACGGCGAGCTACCCGCTGGCCGCCGCGGCGCTCACCGGGCGCAGCATCACCGTGCCCGGGCTGGGCTCGTCCTCGCTGCAGGGCGACGTGCGCTTCGCCGAGGTGCTCGGCCGGATGGGGGCGGAGGTGGAGCTGAGCGCCGGCTCGGTGACCGTGACCGGCACCGGGCGGCTGCACGGGCTCACCGTGAACATGCGCGACATCTCCGACACCGTCCCCACGCTCGCCGCCATCGCGCCGTTCGCGGACGGTCCCGTCCGCATCGAGGACGTCTACAACACCCGGATCAAGGAGTGCGACCGGCTGGAGGCGTGCGCGGAGAACCTGCGCAGGCTCGGCGTGCCGGTGAGCACCGGGCGGGACTGGATCGAGATCCACCCGGCGCAGCCGCGCGGGGCCGAGATCGCCTGCCACGGCGACCACCGGATCGCGATGTCCTTCAGCGTCGCGGGCCTGCGCACCCCCGGGATCACGCTGGACGAGCCCGGCTGCGTCAAGAAGACGTTCCCCGGCTTCCACCAGGCGCTGGACGGCCTGCGCGCGGAATGGGGACTCGGCCCGGCAAACCGGTAAAGATCTCCAGGTCACCCCCTTAACCAGCCGATCCCCTTGGCCGGGTACGAAGCAGGCGAAAGATCATCGCACGCCACATCGGGGGCAGATCATGTGTAAGACCATCGCCGTCATCACCATCACCGCCGCCGCCCTGCTGTTCGCGGCCGGCACCGCGATCGCCGACGACGACTTCGCCGGTCCGCAGGACGCGCAGTGCGGGTTCGGCATGGCCGAGCTGTACGACGTGCGGGTCTACCACCCGGCGGAGTTCCCCGGCTACTGCGCCGACACCGACGACGTCTCCATGGCCCACATGGTCGGCTGACCGGACCTCTCGCCCGGAGCTCCGGCGGGAGGTCGCCGCGTCTGCGAGCCCTATCCGGTGTACGACCAGCCGGACCAGCGGCTGACCGCGATCACGATGACCGCCCCGCCGGGAACGCGCCGCGCGTACTGCGGGTATTTGCCGGCCAGCGCGCGCAGGGCCGCCTCGCGTACCGGCCCGCTCTCGTGGACGCTCGCCGTGCCGTCTGCGCGGGCCCACCAGAGCTGGGCCCAGTCGTCGTCGTAGTGGTCGGCGAGGACGCTGACCCGCGGCTCGTGCCGGATGTCGCGCAGCCGGCGCAGGTCGGTCGTCCGCTTCGGCTTGTGGTCGACCGCGGTCACGATCTCGTCGCCCTGGACGGCGAAGGTCACCGGCACCAGCCGGGGCGCGCCGCTCTCGCCGACGGTCGCGAGCCGCGCCACCCGGGCGCCGGCGAACCTCGCCCGGGCCTGCGCGGCGTCCATCGTCAGTGCTGGGACAGCAGGTGCGCCAGCTCCTGCTCCACTTCCTGGCTGGCGACGAACAGCAGCTCGTCGCCCGCCTCCAGTGGATCGTCGGCCGTCGGGACCAGCACGCGGCCCTCCCGGAGGATCGCCACCAGCGCCGCGTCCACCGGCCACGGCACCGAGCCCGCCCGCTGGCCCACGACAGGGGCGTCCTCGGCGAGCGTGAGCTCCACCAGGTTGGCCTGGCCCTGGCGGAACGTCATCAGGCGGACGAGGTCGCCCACGCTCACCGCCTCCTCCACCAGGGCGCTCAGCAGGCGCGGTGTCGAGACGGCCACGTCGACGCCCCACGACTCGTTGAAGAGCCATTCGTTGTTGGGGTGGTTGATGCGGGCCACCACGCGCGGCACGCCGTATTCGGTCTTGGCCAGCAGCGACACCACGAGGTTGACCTTGTCGTCGCCGGAGGAGGCGACCACGACGTGGCAGTTGTTGAGCCCGGCCTCGTCGAGCGAGGCGATCTCGCAGGCGTCGGCGAGCAGCCACTCGGCGCGGGGGACGCTGTCGATCTTGATGGCCCGGGGGTCGCTGTCGATGAGGAGCACCTCGTGGCCGTTCTCCAGGAGCTCGGCTGCGATGGAGCGGCCGACGGCGCCGGCTCCGGCGATGGCGACGCGCATCAGTCGTCCTCTTCCGGTGCCGCGGCGAGCACCTTGTTGATCCGGTCCATGTCGTTCTCGGCGGCGATGACGTGCAGGATGTCGCCTTCCTGGACCATGGTGTCGGGCGCGATGGTCAGCGCCTCGCCCATGCGGTTGATGTAGGCGACGCGGGTCCTGGCGCGTTCTTCGAGGTCGACGACGCGCGTGCCGATCCAGGAGGTGTGCACGGTGACCTCGGCCAGGACGACCGTGCCCGTGGGGTCGCGCCAGAGCGGCTCCGCGCCCTCGGGGAGGATGCGGCGCAGGATCTGGTCGGCCGTCCACCGCACGGTGGCCACCGTCGGGATGCCCAGCCGCTGGTAGACCTCGGCCCGCCGGGGGTCGTAGATGCGGGCCACCACGTTGTCCACGCCGAACGTCTCGCGCGCCACCCGGGCCGAGATGATGTTGGAGTTGTCGCCGCTGGAGACCGCCACGTAGGCGGACGCGGACTCGATGCCCGCCTCGGTGAGCACATCGCGATCGAAGCCCACGCCCGTCACCCGCCGCCCCCGGAAACCGGCGCGAAGCCGGCGGAACGCCTGCGGATCGCGATCGATGATGGCGACGGAATGGCCGTTGTCTTCGAGGATGTGGGCAAGAGTCGAGCCGACCCGGCCACACCCCATGATCACTATATGCATTTCCCCCCGCATCTCCGCGGTCGGCCGGTTGCTGGACACCAGTATGGCCCGATGGGGGAGTGCCTCGTTTAGGGCCTCGGCATGGGGCTAGCATCTCGTTACGTGGCGAAGGTAACGGATCTTGTCAAACGCTTGCTCGTGGGGAGGGCCCTGCGCAGCGGGCAGCTCCACGAGCAACTCCTGCCCAAACGCATCGCCCTGCCCGTTTTCGCCAGCGACGCGCTCTCCTCCGTGGCGTACGCGCCGCAGGAGATCCTGGTCATCCTGTCGCTGGCCGGTGTGTCCTTCTACACCTACAGCCCGTGGGTCGCGATCGCCGTCGTGGTCGTGATGCTCACGGTGGTGGCCTCGTACCGCCAGAACGTGCACGCCTACCCCAGCGGCGGCGGCGACTACGAGGTGGCGACCACCAACCTCGGCAAGAACGCCGGGCTCACCGTGGCCAGCGCCCTCATGGTCGACTACGTCCTGACCGTCGCGGTGTCCGTCGCCAACGGCGTCGACTACGTCGGCGCCACGATCCCGTTCGTGGGCCAGCACAAGCCCGCCGTCGCCATCGTCATCGTCGTCCTGCTCACCGTGGTCAACCTGCGCGGCATCCGCGAGTCCGGGGCGGCCTTCGCCGTGCCCACGTACGCGTTCATGTTCTCCGTCCTGATCCTGATCGCCTGGGGCGGGTTCCGGCTGCTGGTGCTGGGCGAGCAGATCCAGGCGCCGAGCGCCCACTTCACCATCGAGCCCGAGCAGACCAACCTGACCACCTTCGCCGCGGCCTTCCTGATCCTGCGCGCGTTCTCCTCCGGCTGCGCGGCCCTGACCGGCGTCGAGGCCATCAGCAACGGCGTGCCCGCCTTCCGCAAGCCCAAGAGCAAGAACGCCGCCACCACGCTGCTCATGATGGGCCTGGTCGCGATCACCATGTTCGGCGGCATCATCGCGCTCGGGCTGGCGTCCGGGGTGAAGGTGGCCGAGCCTTCCGTGGTGGCAGAAGACCTGCTCAGGCCGGACGGCACGCCGGTCGGCCCCGGCTACTACCAGCAGCCGATCATCTCCCAGGTGGCCGACGCGGTGTTCGGGGGCGGGTCGCTGCCGTTCGTGATCATCTCGGCCGTCACGGCGCTGATCCTGTTCCTGGCGGCCAACACGGCCTTCAACGGCTTCCCCGTGCTCGGCTCGATCCTGGCGCAGGACCGCTACCTGCCGCGCCAGCTCCACACCCGCGGCGACCGGCTGGCCTTCTCCAACGGCATCATCATCCTGGCGCTCGGCGCGTGCCTGCTGCTGTGGGGGTTCCAGGCCGACGTCAGCCGCCTGCTGAACCTGTACATCGTCGGCGTCTTCGTCTCGTTCACGCTCAGCCAGACCGGCATGGTCATCCACTGGACCCGCCACCTGAAGACCGAGACCGACCCCAAGATCCGCCACCAGATGCACCGCTCGCGGGTGATCAACTTCTTCGGCGGGATCATGACCGGGCTGGTGCTCGTGGTCGTGCTGCTGACGAAATTCCTGGTCGGGGCGTGGATCGTGTGCATCGCGATGCCGATCCTGTTCCTCATGATGAAGGGCATCAGGCGCCACTACGACAACGTGGCGGCCGAGCTGGAGCTCACCGAGGACTACGAGCCCGCCATGCTGCCCGCGCGCAACCACACGATCGTGCTCGTCTCGAAGATCCACAAGCCGACCATGCGCGCGCTCGCGTACGCCCGCGCCAGCCGGCCGTCCACGCTCGAGGCCGTCACCGTGGGCGTCGAGGGCGAGGAGGCGCGCAAGCTCCAGGAGGAGTGGGAGCGGCGCGGCATCCCGGTGCCGCTCAAGATGCTGGACTCGCCGTACCGCGAGATCACGCAGCCCATCCTCGACTACGTCAAGACGCTGCGCAGGCGCTCGCCGCGCGACGTGGTGACCGTGTTCATCCCCGAATACGTGGTCGGCCACTGGTGGGAGCACCTGCTGCACAACCAGAGCGCGCTGCGGCTGAAGGCGCGGCTGCTGTTCAAGCCGGGGGTCATGGTGACCAGCGTGCCGTGGCAGCTGCACTCCTCCGACCGGCTCAAGGGCAGGCCGGAGCCGTTCGCGCCCGGCTCCGTACGCCGTCCCTGGCACCAGGCGGTCAAGGACGAGGGGCAGATCAGGAGCCGCTGAACAGGGCGCGCAGCCGCACGGTGTCGTACGCGCTCCAGCCCGCCGGCGCGGCGACCGCGGCCCAGCCGTTCACGATGTTGGCGCCGTAGCGGTGCCCGTGGCCGGGCGGCACCGACAGCGCCGCCGTCATGTCCACCAGCACCTGCCAGAACGTCACCAGCGGGAACCAGTTCATCTGCGGGTTGACGCCCGGGCCGCGCGCGCCCTCCAGCCAGGCCGGCCGGCGGTAGATGAGGTCGGGCGACCACCAGACGACCGGGTCGGAGTCGTTCTGCAGATAGACCACGCGCGGGTGCGGCCAGGGGCCCGGCGGCTCGCGCAGGTCGGCGGGGTGCTGGGCGAACCTGGCCGTCCGGCCCGCGTCGTAGACCGGCCGCCAGACGGGGCTGCCGGGCTCGCGGGCGGTGGTGAGGTGGTGCCAGATGGGGTTGGCGTTCGGCGGGCCGACGAACATGGCCCCGTCGGTCCGCGTCACCAGGTCGTCCAGGCCGCGGAAGGCCTGCTCCAGCTCGTAGGAGCCCAGGCTCTCGCCCGACAGCAGCAGCCGGGGCCGCCCGGCCGGCGGCAGCCGCTCCCACCTGGCGCGCACCGCCTCGAACAGCGCCCGGCCGGTGGCCGCCGCCTTGTCCCTGTCGACCAGGAACGACACCCAGCTCGGCAGGTACGAGTACTGCAGCGCGACCAGCGCCGAGCGGCCGTTGTACATGTACTCCAGCGTGTCGGCGATGCGCTGGTCCACCCAGCCGGTGCCGGTGGTGCCGAGCACGGCCAGCACCGGCCGCCCGAACGCGCCGGTGCGCTCCAGCTCGCGCACAGCCAGGGCGGCCTGCGCCTGGGGCGAGGTGGTGCTGTCGAGGCCGACGTACACCCTGATGGGCTCGGCGGCCGGGCGGCCGGAGAAGGCGGCGAGCCGGGCCGGGGGCGCGGCGGTGGCGGTGAAGCGGCGGCCCTCCCTGCCCAGCGACTCCCAGGTGACCAGCGAGCCGGGGCCGCCCGACAGCTTGGCCGATGCGGGCCTGAGCAGGCCCGGGTGGGTGCCCTCGTTCGTGACCGAGGAGACGTCGCTCATCCTGGCCACGAATCCGTCGAACAGCACGTCGTTGGCGATCACCGCGACCAGGAAGCCGATGACGATCACGCCGACGACCTGGCCGACGATGACGGGGACGAACCGGTCGAGCCAGGTGATCAGCTTGCGGCCGCCTAGGCGTACGAGTCTGGAAATGACCAGACTTATCGTGAAAAGGAGGACGGTCACGGCCAGGATCAGCGGCGGGAACCACGTGATCCGCGTGTCCATGCCCATGAGCGCCCGCAGGTCGCGCTGCCAGTCGTAGCTGTACCAGAGCGCCACCGCCGCCAGCGCCAGGCAGCCGCCGATCAGCACCCGCCAGGCGACCTTGCGCCACCGCTCGGGCGGCCGGTAGGAGATCGCCTTCCGGCCGAGCGCGCCGGCGCACGCGCCCACGGCGTAGCCGAGAATGCCGGTGACCGCGCCCATCACGCCCTGGTAGAGCCACGTGCGGGGGAGCAGCGACGGGGTCAGGGAGGCGCAGGCGAACAGCGTGGCCAGCAGCGTCCCCCCGAAACCGAGCCGCCGCCGAACCACCCGCCCTCTCTCCACGACCACCTAGAGTAGTGGATCAAGTCGTGAGAGTAGTGATGCACGTCGGGGCATGGGTGCGGACCGTGCTGGACGCGGTCCCCCATAGGGTGGTCAGTGTGGAACAGGTATCTCTCGAGCTGACGGTAGGTCCGGTCGCGCACGGCGGTTGGTGCGTGGCGCGCCACGAAGGGCGCGTGGTGTTCGTCCGGCATGCGCTGCCGGGCGAACGGGTCATCGCCGACGTCACCGAGGAGACCACCCGTTTCCTGCGGGCCGACGCCGTCGAGATCCTGGAGGCCTCGCCCGACCGCGTCGTGCCGCCCTGCCCCTACGCGGGTCCCGGGCGGTGCGGCGGCTGCGACTGGCAGCACGCCACGCAGGAGGCGCAGCGGCGGCTCAAGGCGCAGGTCGTGGCGGAGCAGCTGCACCGGCTGGCGGGGATCGAGCGCGAGGTCGTGGTCGAGGAGGTGCCGGGAGCCAAGGACGGCCTCGGCTGGCGTACGCGGGTGCAGTTCGCCGCGCTGCCGACCGGCCGGCTCGGCTTCCGCAAGCACCGCTCGCACGACATCGAGGTCGTGGACGCCTGCCTGATCGCCCACCCGGAGGTGGAGGCGGTCGCGGCGGAGGAGTACGACTGGCCGGGAGCGGCCGGCATCGAGGTCATCGCGTCCTCGGGGGGTGACCGGGCCGTGGTGGTCTCGCCCAGGCCCCGGCGCAGCGTCACCGTGCCCGAGCTCGACGCGCCCGCCTCGATCCTGCTCGACCAGGGCAAGGGCCGCACGGTGCCGCGCAGGGGCTCAGGGGTGCTGCACGAGCAGGTGGGCGACCGCGTGTTCCGGGTGGCCGGGAGCGGCTTCTGGCAGGTGCACCCGGGGGCCGCGGAGACGCTGCTGGACGCCGTCATGGCCTACGGGGCGCCGGAGCCGGGGGAGTGGGCGCTCGACCTCTACTGCGGGGTGGGCCTGTTCGCCGCCGGCCTGGCCGAGGCGGTGGGGCCGGAGGGCGCGGTGTTCGGACTGGAGTCGGAGGCCGCCGCCGTCCGCGACGCCCGCGCCAACCTGCGCGACCTGCCCCAGGCCCGGATCGAGCGGGGGCGGGTGGAGGAGGCCCTCGACCGGTTCCAGATCGAGCGGGCGGACCTGGTGGTGGTGGACCCGCCGCGCTCCGGCCTCGGCCGCGACGTGGTGCAGCGGATCGCCTCGCTGGACGCCTCCCGGATCGTGTACGTCTCCTGCGACCCGGCGACGCTCGCCCGCGACCTCGCCTGGCTGGGCGAGCGCGGCTACCGCCTCGCCGACCTGCGGGCCTTCGACGCCTTCCCGATGACCCACCATGTGGAATGCGTGGCGCTGCTGGTCAAGGAGTGAATCCGGCTGATTGCCGGTGTTCGCCGGCAAACCGTTCACCGTCGTCCGCCGCCTTTCGACCTCGAAGTCGGCGCCGGGGACGGCCCGTCAAGGGTCGCCGCCGCGCGTGACCACGCACGGCGGCGACCCCACGGCCTGACGGCCTGGACCGGGTCCTACCGCTGGACGAGCCTGGTGGCGCAGCCCAGCCGCTCGCCGATGCCGGCCAGGCCCTCGGCGAAGCTCCGGCGGGTGCGCCGGCCGAACCCGGCGAACCCCTTGTTGGCCAGCGCCACCGCCCAGTACGGCCCCGCCACGCAGTAGACGCGGTGCAGCAGGGTCGAGCCCTCCGCGTGCGGGGTCACCGACCACTCGCCGCGATACCACCAGCCGCCCTGGTAGGCGACGGTGTGGTCGCCGCGCTCGGTGCGCATCGGGTGGTCCGGGGCGTCGCCGAGCACGGCCGTCCAGACCTGCTCGACGGGCGCGCACACCACGCCGGCCACCTCCACGAGCAGTTTCCTGGTCATGGCCGGCTCACCCGGGTGTTGTGGAAGGAGGCGAAGCGCCAGCCCTCGGGCGTGCGCAGCGCGGTCATGGTGACGACGGAGGTCCGGCTCGGGTCGGGCTTGCCGTTCACCGACGAGGTGCCGCCGGCGACGACGAAGGCGACGTCGTCGGTGAGCCGCCTGATCTGCGGCTCGCCATCGCTCTCGCCGAGCTTGATCGAGGTCTTGAACAGCTCGCGGTGCGTCTCCTCCACCGCCTCGCGGCCCTTCAGGTGCAGGCCGAAGAAGGTGACGTAGTCGACGTCCTCCGTGAAGAGCCCGGCGTAACCGGCCGAATCGCCGGCGTTCCAGGTCTCCGTCATCTGGGCGAGCAGGCGGACGATCTCTGTGGACATGTACGGCTCCCTTGATCGGGGCGCCTATCCTGTGAATGTGAGTTCGGGCAGGGCAGGCGCCTTGTTCGGATGTGCGGCCGCCGGGCGTGTTGGCGCACCCCGGCGGCCGGTTCTACATGGGTGGGGGGTCAGGGGCCCAGTCGAGCGCCCCTTTGTCGACGCGGTCGATCAGATCCTTGATCCAGCCGAGCTCGGCCGCGTTGAGCGCGTGCTCGAGCTCGACCTCCAGCATGAGGATCGCCGGCAGGCCGCTATGGGTCTGGGCGCTCATGTGGGCCCGCATCCCGGCCAGCGTGCCCTCGATCGTGGCCGCCCGTACGCGCAGCGCGCGCAGGGCCTCCTGCCGCGGCAGGCAGCCGATGAGCGAGATGGCGGCGACGAAGGCGCGCCTGTCGGGGTCGGGGCTCTCCAGCAGTTGCCGGAGTCGGGAGAGCAGCTCTTCGCGGCCCTCCTCGGTGATCTCGTAGACCGTGCGCTCCGGTCTGCGGCCCTCGCGGTCGGTGCCGGTGGGCACGATCAGCTCGTCCCTGGCCAGCCGCTCGACCGCGTGGTAGAGGCTGCGCGGCAGGCCGGTGATGTAGTCCTTGTGCGTGCTGACGATGAATCGGTGCAGCTCGTAGGGGTGACTCGGATGCACCGTGAGCAGGGCGAGCACGGTCAGGCCGACCAGGTCATGGCGTCTTGCCATGCTGCCCCCTTCCATATGGCAATTTGCAATATAGCGCAGGAGTCGAGCCGCGGGAAAGGGGCCTTCGGCGCTGAACGCCGACGGCCCCATGACCACAGATGTGATCATGGGGCCGCTGCTGTTCGATCGGCCTCGCCGGCAGCGCCCCGCGCGTGACGGGACGGGACTGCCGGCGGTCAACGAGGGAAGGCCGGGCCTTCCCCCGGTCCGCTCAGCTCTCGCAGTTCGACTCGATCTCGGCGTCGCACGTGTCGGTGCCGTCAGCGCCGTTGGCGGTGTCGGCGCCGGCGCCGCCGATGAGCAGGTCGTCCCCGGCGAGCCCGGCGAGCCGGTCGTTGCCGTCGTCACCGGAGGCGATGTCCCTGCTCAGACCGCCGAAGAACAGGTCCGCGCCCGTCCCCATGAACGCCTTCGTCCGCAGGGAGGTCCGGTTGCGGAAGGAGTCGTCCCCGGCTCCCGTGTTCACCGTGACGGCCGTGATGCCCGCGCTCGGGCAGTCCACCTCATTGGCGGTCAGCCCCACGCAGGGCGCGCTCGCGACGACCGTGTCGGCCGTGTTCCTGATGATCAGCGAGCCGTCCGTGTCCACGAACACGGCGATGTCGTCGGCCGCGGCCCCCGAGCTGATCTGCAGTGCGCCGCCGGACACGCTGACGTTGGTGGTCGCGTGCGCCGGCCCGGCGACGGCCAGCAGCGTGGCCGCCAGCGCCGCCGCCGCGGTCAGCGCCCGCACCCCGTGCCGGCGCAGGACCGCGCCCATCGAACCGCGGCCGGTGACCGGCGTGCCGCTGTGGTTCCTCATCCATCCCCCTCTGTCGATGCCCGGCCGCCGGGTTCGGCGGCCGAGATCGAGTACAGCGCGGGGACCGCGGGTGCGGCAGTGCTGGAGCGGACAGGCGTTCTGTGGCTAATTACGCGGTCTTTTTACCTGGTCGGCACAGGTCAGAGCCAGCCCATGCGCTGGGCGGTGCGGATGGCCTCCAGGCGGTTCTGGGCGTTGAGCTTGGTCATGGCGCTCGACAGGTAGTTGCGCACGGTGCCCTCGGTCAGGTGCAGCTCGGCCGCGATCCTGGAGATCGTGGCCCCGTCGCCGGCCAGCCGCAGCGCGTCGCGCTCGCGCTCGGTCAGCGGGCTGTCGCCGGCCGCCATCGCCGCCGCCGCCAGCTCCGCGTCCAGGTAGCGGCCGCCCGCCTGGACCTTGCGGATCGCCATCGCCAGCTCCTCCGCCGAGGCGTCCTTGCCGAGGAAGCCGCTGACGCCGGCGGCCATGGCCCTGCGCAGGTAGCCGGGGCGGCCCAAACTGGTGAGGATGACGATCTTGCATTGGGCGCTGATCTGCTCGGCCGCGCTCAGGCCGTCCATGCCCGGCATCTCGATGTCCAGCACGGCCACGTCGGGCCGGTGCTCGGCCACGGCGGCCACGACCTCGTCACCCCTGCCCACCTGGGCGACGACCTCGATGCCGTCCTCCAGGTCCAGCAGCGCCGCGATGGCACCCCTGATCAGGTGCTCGTCGTCGGCCAGCAGCACGCGGGTGGTCATGCGGGCACCGCCGCCCGCAGCAGGTAGCGGCCTTCGACGGTCGGCTGCGCCTCCAGAGTGCCGCCGGCCGCGCGCACCCGCTGGGCCAGCCCGGCCAGGCCGTTCGGCGCGTGCTCGCCCACCGGCCCGCTCACCCCGTCGTTGGACATCTCCAGCACCCCATCCTCGATCGTGATCGTGCAACGTTCGGCCCTGCTGTGCTTGAGCACGTTCGTCGCGCCCTCCCGGACGACGGTGGCCAGCAGCGTGCGCGTCTCCGGCGTCAGCGAGCCCGTCTCCGCGCGCACGACGCAGCGTACGTCCGCCGCCTCCAGCACCGCCCGCACCCCGGCCAGCACCTCGTCCAGGTCGATGGCCCGGTAGCTCTGCACGACGTTGCGCACCTCCCGCAACGACCGCCTGGCCAGGTCGCGTACCTCGAACATCTCGGCCGCCGCGCTCGCGCCGTCGGCGGCGAGCGCCCGCTCGGCCCCCGCCGTCCGCGCCGAGATGTCCACGAGGCTCTGGCCGAGCAGGTCGTTGAGGTCGCGGGCGAAGCGCAGCCGCTCCTCGGAGACCGCCAGCCTGGACAGCGCCTCCTGCCCCTCGTGGGCCTCCTTGGCCACCTGCCACAGCCACAGGTTCGCCAGCAGGCCGCCCACGCAGATGACCGTGAACGCCGTCTGCACCACGAACAGCGGCAGCACGAAGCCGCCGAACACGCCCACGTAGACGTTGACGGCCACGATCGACACGACCGACAGGACGACGATGGTCCGCCTGCGGACGAACGGCGCCAGCAACCCCAGCCACACCGGGATCAGATACATGATCGGGAAGACGGACAGGAGCAGGACGATGGTTCCGGTGACCGCCAGGATGGCCGTGGGGCGCCGGCCGCCCCGCATGGCGATCCTGAACGGCCGGACCGACAGCACGTTGAAGATCAGCATCAGGGCGGCGGCGGCCAGGACCAGCGGCAACGGCACCCCGAGCTGCCACCGGACGAACAGGTCGTAGTAGCTGACGAGGGACAGCAGCAGGAGCAGGTCGGAGGAGTAGACGATCAGCCAGCGGACCTTGTCCAGCCTGGTCGCCCGGCGCATCATGCGGGCACCGCCGCCCGCAGCAGGAACTCCCCGGCCGGTGTCGGCTCGGCCGTGACGGAGCCGCCCGCCGTGGTCAGCCGCTCCGACAGGCCGCGCAGGCCGTTGCCGGGCACGGACGGGTGCGCGGGCACGCCGTCGTTGAGCATCTCCAGCACACCGCCGTCGATCGTGATCGCGCAGCGCGTGGCCGTGCTGTGCTTGAGCACGTTCGTGGCGCCCTCGCGCACCGCCCACGCCAGCAGCGTCCTGGCGGCCGGCGAGAGACCGTCGGCCCTGGCGTCGATCACGCAGCGGGCCCCGGCCGCCTCCAGCGCGGCGCGCACGCCCGCGAGCTCCTCGTCCAGGTCGAGCGCCTGGTAGCCGTGCACGGCCTGCTGCACCTCGGCCAGCGAGTCGCCGGCCAGCGCGCGGATCTCGGCCATCTCGGCCGCCGCCCGCCCGGCGTCCTTGACCGCCAGCTTCGCGGCCAGCTCGCTCTTCAGCGTGATGACCGACAGGCTGTGCCCGAGCAGGTCGTGCAGGTCACGGGCGAAGCGCAGCCGTTCTTCCGACACCGCCAGGCTGGCCTTCGCCTCCTTGCCGTCGTGCGCGTCCCTGATCGTCCACCAGAGCCAGCGCCACAGCAGCATGCCTCCCGTGATCACCGTGGCGCTGAGCATCTCGGGGATCAGCACCGTGGGCCACGGCTGGCCGGTGATCGCCACCACGTAGCCGCTGACGCCGCCGACCACGATCACGCCGAGGCCGGCGGCCGCGGCCAGCGGGAGGTAGAGCGCGGTGATCGACAGCCACAGGGCGCCGACCTCCAGCCACGTGGCCGTGCCGGCCAAGGGGTGGTGGGGCAGCAGCGCCACCGAGACCGCCGCGAACAGCCCCGCGGCGGCCAGCTTCAGCGTGGGCCGCGGCCGGGCGTCATAGGCGTCCCTGAGCAGGAAGGGGAAGAGCGCGAAGAAGCCGATCATGCACCCGAGCACGACCGTCGCGACGAGCGCGGAGATCCGGTCGTTGACCAGGTGGAGCACGATGAGCGTCACGTAGATGGCGGCCATCACGCCGCCCATGGCGTCCATCCAGTAGAGCAGGATCTTTCGCGCCGTCTCCGGACGCGCCGCCATCACGCAATCTCCCCGCTCCTGTGAACCCTCGGCTTTGAATCCTATCTTCCGGAAGAGGTGCTCCAGAGAATTCGGGATACATCAGCTTTTGGGGCGACTCCGCGCAGCGACAACCAGGCCAGCCCGTGGCGGGTCGCGTACGAGGCCAGCGCTCGGGCGTCCGTCTCGCTCAGGTCGGACCGGCCGGTCAGCACGGGAGTCAGGGCGATGCGCGGCCACGCCTGCTCGGGGTCGGGCAGGTCCTGCGCCCGCGCGACCTGGTCCCTGGCCGCCAGCACGGCCGCCGCCACCCTGTGCAGGCGGCCGCTGGGCGCGGTGCGCGGCTCGATGCCGGCCAGCAGGTTGACGGTCTCGACCGTGGCGCCCGCGCGGTGGGTGGCGCGCAGCATCGCGACGTCGCCCGAGCTCAGCCCGTACGGCTTCAGCGGCAGCGTGAAGCTGACCCCGAGCCGCCGCTCCCGCTGCACGGCGTGGATGGCCCGCGCCCGGCGCAGCACCGCGGCCCGGTCGGCGCTGTCGCGCACCTCGAAGTCGATCGAGGCGGCGTCGAACGCCCCCACCACCCTGCGGTAGGCGGAGGCCAGCCCGCCCGGCCGGCGGCAGGTGACGGCCAGCTCCTGGCCGTCCGGCCCGCCGAACACGGGAGCGGCGTCGCCGCCCAGCGCCCTGAGCCGGCCGATCCGGTTGGCCACCCGGTTCTGGCCCGGGTCGAGCGGGCCGTTCCACTTCGGCGCGCAGCCGTCGCCGCCGGAGACGAGGTGGCCCAGCGCGTAGCGGCGGATTCCGGTACGGCGGGAGTCGGCCGGCAGGTCGAAGCCCGGATCCTCGGCGGTGTCGACGAACCCCACGAACCCGGCGAGCGGCTCTGCCGCCGGTGGCGCGGCGGCAGGGGTGTGCCACGCCACCGGCGGCGGCTTCGGCGCGGGTGCGGCGGCCCCCGCGGGAAGCATGCGGATCGCGACGCCGGTCACGGCGGCGAGCGCGAGCGCGCCCAGGACGGCAAGGGGACGGGGGAGCACTCCGCGCTCCCGGTTGTGCCGCGACATAGGACACTCCACGTGGTCGGTCGGCTACGTACCGCGCAGGTCTCGAACGCTAGCAAGCGCCTACGACGCGGCGCGGGTCTTTTCCGGTTCACGTCCGTTCTGTGCGGATAATGTGGGCATGAAGCTGCGGATCTTCACCGAGCCACAGCAGGGCGCGACATATGACGACCTGCTCGCTGTCGCCCAGGCCACCGAACGGCTGGGCTTTGACGCCTTTTTCCGGTCTGACCACTACCAGCGCATCGGCGCGGGCGACCCGGGGCCGGGCTCGACCGACGCCTGGATCACGCTGGCCGGCCTGGCCAGGGAGACCTCCAGGATCAGGCTGGGCACGCTGGTGACGCCGGCCACGTTCCGCCTGCCGGGGCCGCTGGCGATCAGCGTCGCGCAGGTGGACCAGATGAGCGGCGGCCGGGCCGAGCTGGGCTTCGGCACCGGCTGGTTCGACGGGGAGCACTCCGCGTACGGCATCCCGTTCCCGCCGCAGGGCGAGCGGTTCGGCCGGTTCGAGGAGCAGCTGGAGATCATCACCGGGCTGTGGACGGCGGAGAAGAGCTACTCGTTCGAGGGCCGCTACTACCGGCTCGTGGAATCGCCCGCCCTGCCCAAGCCCGCGCAGCGGCCACGGCCGCCGATCATCATCGGCGGGTTCGGCGCCAAGCGGACGCCGAGGCTGGCGGCGGCGTACGCGGATGAGTACAACGTGCCGTTCCGCACGCTCTCCGACACGGCCGAGGCGTTCGCGCGGGTGCGCGAGGCGTGTGCGGAGACCGGGCGCGGCGTGACGTACTCCGTGGCACAGACCACCATCGTGGGCGCAGACCGGGCGGAGGTCGAGCGGCGCGCGGCGGCCATCGGCGAGAACCCCGACAACCTCCGCGAGAACGGTCTGGCCGGCACCCCGGCCGAGGTGCTGGAGAAGATCGGGAAGTTCGCCGAGCTCGGTGTGGAACGGGTCTATCTGCAGATCATGGATCTGGCCGACCTGGAGCACCTGGAGCTGATCGCGGCCGAGGTGCTCCCCAACGTGTAGGAATCGGCCGGTTCGTAATCGGTTGGCGGGGCTTCGGAGGGTTGCGGCAGACTTGGGACGTGCTGCTGACGATCACGACCACCGCGAGCCCCGCCACCGACCTGGGCTTTCTCCTGCACAAGCATCCCGGACGGGTGCAGGAGTTCAGCCAGTCGTTCGGCACGGCCACGGTGTTCTATCCGGAGGCGGGCGACGAGCGCTGCACGGCGGCGCTGATGCTCGAGGTCGACCCGATCGCGCTGGTCAGGTCGCGGGGCAGGAGCTCGCCCGACTTCAGCCTGTCGCAGTACGTCAACGACCGCCCCTACGCCGCATCCTCGCTGCTGGCGGTGGCTCTGGGCGACGTGTTCCGCACGGCGCGGGCGGGGCGCTGCAACGCCCGGCCCGAACTGCCCGGCACGCCGCTGCCGCTGGAGCTGCGGCTGCCGGCGCTGCCCTGCCGCGGAGGTCCCGAGCTGGCCCGGCGGCTGTTCGAGCCGCTCGGGTGGACGGTGGACGCGCAGGCGTCACCGCTGGACGAGGGCTTTCCCGAGTGGGGCGAGTCGCGCTATCTCCGGCTCACCCTGCGCGGCACCGTCCTGCTGTCCGCCGCGCTCAACCACCTCTACGTGCTGCTGCCGGTGCTCGACGACGGCAAGCACTACTGGATCGCGCCCGACGAGGTGGACAAGCTGATCAGGGCGGGCGGCGGCTGGCTGCACGCGCACCCGGAGCGCGGCCTGATCACCCGGCGCTACCTGGGCCGGCGCTGGGCGCTGGCCCGCACCGCGCTGGCCAGGCTGGCCGAGCTCGACGACGAGACCGAGGAGGCACTGGAGCCGGCGGTCGAGGAGGAGGCGCCCGCCGAGGTGACCGCCGCCGACGAGGCCGCCACCGCGGAAGCCGAGGCCCAGGCGGCCGACGAGCAGACGGCCGAGGCGCAGGCGACTGACGGACACGCGCAGGAAGAGGTGCAGGCGGGCGAGGCCAAGAGCAGGCCGCTCAACACGCTGCGGCGCGAGGCCGTGCTCGCCAAGCTGGCCGACCTGGGCGCGGTCAGCGTGATCGACCTGGGCTGCGGCCAGGGCGAGCTGGTCGGCGCGCTGCTGTCCAAGCCCCGCTTCGCCCGGGTGGGCGGCATGGACGTCTCCTCGATGGCGCTCACCATCGCCGCCCGCAAGCTGCGCCTCGACCGCATGCCCGACAGCAAGCGCGCGCGGCTCACCCTGTTCCAGGGCGCGCTCACCTACACCGACAAGCGGCTGTCCGGCTACGACGCGGCCGTCCTCATGGAGGTCGTCGAGCACGTGGATCCGCCCCGCCTGGCCGCGCTCGAACGCGTCGTGTTCGAGCGCGCCAAGCCCGAGCACGTGATCGTCACCACCCCCAACATCGAGTACAACGTCCGCTACGAGTTCCTGACCGGGCTGCGCCACCCCGACCACCGTTTCGAGTGGACGCGCGCCGAGTTCGCCGAGTGGGCCACCGGAGTGGCCGCGCGGCACGGCTACCAGGTCGCGTTCGAACCGGTCGGCGAGGACGACCCCGAGGTCGGCCCGCCCACCCAGATGGGAGTGTTCACCCGTGATCAGCGTTCCTGAGCTCTCCCTCGTCGTGCTCGTGGGCGTGTCGGGCAGCGGCAAGTCCACCTTCGCCGCCCGGCACTTCAAGCCCACGCAGGTCATCTCCTCCGACTTCTGCCGCGGCCTGGTCGCCGACGACGAGAACGACCAGTCGGCCACCCCCGCGGCCTTCGACCTGCTGCACCACATCGTCGGCGTGCGCCTGGCGAGGGGCCTGTTCACCGTGGTGGACGCCACCAACGTCCAGTACGCCGCCCGCAAGAGCCTGCTCGACCTGGCACGCAGGCACGACGTGCTGGCCGACGCCATCGTGCTCGACGTGCCGGAGGAGGTGGCGATCGAGCGCAACGCCGCCCGGCCGGAGCGCGACTTCGGCCCGGGCGTGGTGATCAGGCAGCGCAAGGACCTGCGCCGCTCGCTCGGCAAGATCTCCAACGACGGTTTCAGGCGGGTCCACGTGCTGCGCGGGCTCGACGAGATCGAGGGCGCCACCGTCGCCTACGACAAGGCGTGGTCGGACAAGACCGAGCTGACCGGTCCCTTCGACATCATCGGCGACGTCCACGGCTGCCGCGCGGAGCTGGAGACGCTGCTGCGCGAGCTCGGCTGGCGGCACGGCGACGGAGGGCTCACCCACCCCGATGGCCGTACGGCGGTCTTCGTCGGCGACCTGGTGGACCGCGGGCCCGACACGCCGGGCGTGCTGCGCCTGGTCATGGACATGGTCGAGGCGGGCACCGCGATCTGCGTGGCCGGCAACCACGAGCAGAAGCTGGTGCGCGCGCTCAACGGCCGCAAGGTCAAGGTCGCGCACGGGCTGCAGGAGTCGCTCGACCAGCTCGCCGCGCAGCCGCCGGAGTTCGTGGAGCGGGCGCGCACGTTCATGGACGGCCTGCTCAGCCACTACCGGCTCGACGGAGGCGGCCTTGTCGTCGCGCACGCGGGGCTCAAGGAGGCCTACCACGGCCGCGCCTCCGGCCGGGTGCGCTCGTTCGCCCTGTACGGCGACACCACCGGCGAGACCGACGAGTACGGCCTGCCGGTCCGCTACCCGTGGGCCGACGAGTACCGCGGCCGGGCCATGGTCGTCTACGGCCACACGCCCACGCCGCGGCCGGAGTGGGTCAACAACACGATCTGCCTCGACACCGGCTGCGTGTTCGGCGGCCACCTGACCGCGCTGCGCTACCCGGAGCGCCAGATCGTCCAGGTCCCGGCGGAGAAGGTGTGGTACGAGCCGGCCAAGCCGCTCAGCGACGCGTCCTCCCGGGACCCCGGCATGCTGGACATCAACGACGTGATCGGCACCCGTTACGTCGAGACCAGGTTCGGCTCCCGCGTCAAGGTCATGGAGGAGAACGCGGCCGCGGCGCTGGAGATCATGAGCAGGTTCGCGGTGGACTCGCGCTGGCTGGTCTACCTGCCGCCCACCATGGCCCCGCCGGAGACCTCGGCCCTCGACGGGTACCTGGAGCACCCGCACGAGGCGTTCGAGGAGTTCGCCGCGGCCGGGGTGCGCGAGGTCGTGTGCGAGGAGAAGCACATGGGCTCGCGGGCCGTGGCCGTGCTGGCCAGGACGCCCGAGGTGGCGACGGCCAGGTTCGGGGTGACCGACGGGAGCGCGGGCGCCGTCTACACCCGCACCGGGCGGCCGTTCTTCGCCGACATGGCGCCGCTGGTCGATCGGCTGCGCGAGGCGTGCGAGCCGCTGTGGGCCGAGCTCGGCTCCGACTGGGTGGCGCTCGACTGCGAGCTGCTGCCCTGGTCGGCCAAGGCCGGCGAGCTGATCAAGTCGCAGTACGCCTCCGTCGGGGCGGCGGCCCGCGCCGCGCTGCCCGAGGCGGTCTCGGCGCTGGAGGCGGCGGCCGGGCGCGGCCTGGACGTGGGCGACCTGCTGACCCGCACCCGGCGCCGCGACGCCAACGCCGCCCTGTTCCGTGCCGCGTACGCGCGTTACTGCTGGCCGGTCGACGGGCTGGAGGGGGTCAGGCTGGCGCCGTTCCAGATCCTGGCCTGCGAAGGGCGGGCCACGGCGCTGGAGCCGCACGCCTGGCACCTGTCCACGCTGGCGGCGCTCGACTCGCCGCTGATCACCAGGACCGGGCACGTCTTCGTCACGCTCGACTCGCCCCGGTCCCGGGCCGAGGCGACCGAATGGTGGGAGTCGATGACGGCGGCCGGCGGCGAGGGCATGGTGGTCAAGCCCGCCTCCTACACGCCCGGCCGGGTGCAGCCGGGGGTCAAGGTGCGCGGCCGCGAATACCTGCGGATCATCTACGGCCCCGACTACACCGAGTCGCTCGACGTGCTGCGCAGGCGCTTCCTCGGCAAGAAGCGCTCGATGGCGCTGCGCGAGTACGCGCTGGGCCTGGAGGCGCTGTCGCGGCTGGCGGACGGCGAGGCGGGCTGGCGGGTGCACGAGCCGGTGTTCGCCGTGCTGGCCTTGGAGTCGGAGCCGGTCGACCCCCGTCTCTAAAGCTTGGGTAAGCCTGGCCGTACGCGAGTGACCTGCGGGTATGCCCCGATCCGGGGGAAGGACCTGTATGGCTACTCAGTACACCCATCATGAGCATTTGGGCCACGTCGTGTTCATCACGGCGGCGGCGGCCATCGGCGGGTTCTTGTTCGGGTACGACAGCGCCGTCATCAACGGCGCCGTCGTGGGCATCCAGAAGTACTTCGACGTGGGGCCGGTCGAGATCGGGTTCGTGGTGGCGATCGCGTTGCTCGGCTCGGCCCTGGGCGCGTGGGTGGGTGGCGGGCTGGCCGACCGGCTGGGGCGTACGAGGTCGATGCAGGTGGCGGCGCTGCTGTTCGCCATCAGCTCGATCGGGCAGATGCTGCCGTTCGCGGTCTGGGACCTGGCCGTCTGGCGGGTGGTGGCGGGTTTCGCGATCGGCATGGCGTCGGTGCTCGGGCCCGCGTACATCGCCGAGGTGGCGCCGCCCGCCTACCGGGGCCGGCTCGGGTCGTTCCAGCAGCTGGCCATCGTGCTCGGCATCGCGATCTCGCAGCTGGTCAACTACCTGTTCGCCCGGCTGGCCGGGGGGAACGTCAACAACCCACTCTGGGGCCTGCAGGCGTGGCAGTGGATGCTGGGCGCCTGCGTCGTGCCGGCCCTGCTGTATCTGCTGTTCGCCTCGACCATCCCCGAGTCGCCGCGCTACCTGATCATGTCGGGCCGGACCAAGCGGGCACGGGAGGTGCTGGCCGAGGTCGAGGGCGACGACGTGGACCTCGACGCCCGGGTCGCGGAGATCCAGCGGGTGCTGCGGACCGAGCGGGTGCCCGGGGTGAAGGACCTGCGCGGGCCGGCGTTCGGGCTGCTGCCCATCGTCTGGATCGGGATCGCCCTGTCGGCGTTCCAGCAGTTCGTCGGCATCAACGTGATCTTCTACTACTCGTCCGTGCTGTGGCAGTCGGTGGGCATCAACCAGAGCGACTCCCTGCTGATCAGCTTCTCCAGCTCGATCATCAACATCATCGGCACGTTCATCGCGATCTCGCTGGTGGACAAGATCGGGCGCAGGCCGCTGCTGCTCATCGGCTCGGCGGGGATGGCGATCTCGCTGGCCACCGCGGCGTGGGCGTTCAGCGCCGCGCGGACCGTGGGCGAGTCGGTCACGCTGCCGGATCCGCAGGGTCTTATCGCGCTCGTCGCGGCCAACTTCTTCGTGCTGTTCTTCGCGCTGTCCTGGGGCGTGGTCGTCTGGGTGCTGCTCGGCGAGATGTTCCCGAACCGCATCCGCGCCGCCGCGCTCGGTCTCGCCGCCGCGGCCCAGTGGGTCGCCAACTGGCTGATCACGGTGACGTTCCCGGCGCTGGCGGACTGGAACCTGCCGCTCACGTACGCCATGTACGCGCTCTTCGCGCTGCTGTCGTTCATCTTCGTCGCCAAGTGGGTCAAGGAGACCAAGGGCCGCAAGCTCGAAGACATGGGGTGAAGCGGGCACGGGCGGACGTCGGCTAATCTCCGGCACGTGCTCGAAGACGTCCTGACTCCTCCGCTCGACGTGCTGTTCTGCGGCATCAACCCCGGCCTCATGTCCGAGGCCACCGGGCATCACTTCGCCCGGCCGGGCAACCGGTTCTGGCCCGCGCTGCACCTGTCCGGCTTCACGCCTCGCCTGCTCGCGCCCGCCGAGCAGCACCTGCTGCCCTCGTACGGGCTGGGCATCACGAACATCGTGCCCAGGGCGAGCGCCAAGGCGTCGGAGCTGACCAGGCAGGAGCTCGTGGCGGGCGGGGCCGGGCTGGCGGCCAAGGTGGCGCGGGCCCGGCCCCGGGTGCTGGCCGTGCTGGGCATCTCGGCGTACCGGACGGCCTTCGAACGCCCCAAAGCGGTCATCGGGCCTCAGCCCGAGCCGGTCGGGGGCGCCCGGGTCTGGGTGCTGCCGAACCCGAGCGGGCTCAACGCGCACTGGAACGTGACCACGATCGCCGGCGAGATGGCCCGCCTGCGCGCGTCACTGGGATGACCCCGGCGCGGCGTGCCCTCGTGGGGGATGCCGGGCGCCCCGCGGCCCGGCTACGGCGATCACCGTGGCCGGGCCGCGGGGCGGCGAGAGACCACCCCTGACGGGCGGTTCCTGCCGGCTAGCGGGCGGCGAAGTCCTGGGTCCAGACGATCTGGCCCCCGGAGGCCGTGGCGGCGCCCACGCCGATCAGGTTGTACTTGCAGTTCATGATGTTGGCCTTGTGGCCGGCGCTGTTCATCCACGCCTGGACGACCGAGGCGGCGGTGGGCTGGCCCTTGGCGATGTTCTCGGCCCAGCCCGAGCCGCCGGTGAAGCCGGCCGCCCTGATGCGGTCGAGGAAGCTGCGGCCGTCCTGCGAGGTGTGGCTGAAGTAGTTGTTCTTCGCCATGTCGGAGGAGTGGCCGAAGGCGGCGGCGCGGAGCTGCGGGTCGTGCTTGAGCGGCGCGCAGCCGCCCTTGGCCCGCTCGGCGTTGGTCAGCGTGACGACCTCGTTCTCCACGGCGGTGCCCACGGAGCCAGAGGAAGGAGGCGGCGTGGTGGCGCTGGCGGTGGGGCTCGGCGAGGGCGTCGGGGACGACGTGCCGGTGGGGGCG
>NZ_VCKX01000193.1 GCF_005889725.1 Nonomuraea zeae | reverse complement strand
ACCCGGCCCTGACCGCCCGGCCACCGAAAGCCCGGCCACCGAAGACCCGGCCCTCAGGGCCCAGTCCGGAAATTCTTCGCGGGAAATCGCGCGTGCGAGGGAATGTCCGGCGGGCGGGTGTGGTTACATGAATCGTGGCCGGTGTGTCCAGTGTCCCCGGGCCTCACCTATTGCCTTCGCGGAATACCGTTCGGCTGGAGCCGCGTTGTGCCTTTCGCCGAGAGGCGACCTGCACACCGGTACGCACTCGTTGAACGCCCGCCCTCTCCGGAGGGCGGGCGTTCAGTCATGTCAGGGGTCTCACGCCCTGAGCTTCGCGTAATAGGGGTCCGTGACGCCTCCCGGGCTGCTCAGCGCCTCCGTGTCGAGCTGGGTCAGCCTGGCGCCGGCCCGGTAGGCGCTCTCCAGGAACTCCAGCACGGTCGCGACCGGATCCCCGGACGCCCGGACGTCGTCGTAACGCAGGACGGCCAGATGGCTGCCCCTGGCGGGCAGCCACTCGGCCTGCTCCGGCCGCAGCGGCTCGCGCTCCAGCCCGGCGGGCTCGGGCGCGGTGTAGGAGTAGAAGGCCGGCCACGGCCGCTCCTTGTCACCGAACCAAAACCCCGAGCTGATGACCTCCCAGCTGTAGGCCTCGCGGGTGACGGAGTCGGCATCCGGCGAGACCGTGACCACACGCCCGGTGAACCGCGTGACCGCGATGTCGAACGTGTGCCAGAAGTGGTGCACCGGGCTGGTCTTGCCGGCGAAGTCGGCGGCGAACCGGTCGAGGAGCTGCGTCACCTGGGACAGGATCCGCCAGTACCGGTTGATCAGCACGGGATCGTAGCGAGCGTGCAGCGTGTCCTCGGCGAACGGGGTGTCGTCGCCGAGGTCGAACGGCACTCCCCAGATCTCGGGCCGGATGCCCAGCCCGGCCAGGGTTTCGAACAGGCGCTCGTGGAACGACGCCACGGACCTGCCGATCAGGCTGAACTCGGCGCTGCGGCCGTCGAGCACGTCCACGATCAGGCGGTGGCGTACGAGGTCGAAATCGATGGAGTACAGGGCCTGCTCGCCGAGCCCGCCCATCGGCCGAGTGGTGATCCCTCGCCCGGTCGGGTGGAAGGGAACCTGCCACCAGTGATTGCGTCGATTGCTCGCAGTCAGCCGGATCTTCCCGACGATCTGCGCGAATCGGTGAAAGGTCTCCTTGGCGTCGGCCCACTCTGCGAGCGGCATGGCCGGGAACAGCTCCATGACGGTCCCCCTCCGGCGTAGAGCTCTTCAGGCCATCCTAACTACCGGGTGTGTTCGGCCAGCTCCCAGGGGTCGTGGGCGGAGATGACGGTCACCCCGTGGTCGTGTGCGAGCGAGCGCAGCGTCTCCTGGCTGGACACGCGGCGTTCGGGATCCACCTGGGAGTCGAGCTGCACGATGTCGAACAGCGGGTGCGACCGGGGCTGGGGCGCCAGCTCGCCGTGGTAGAAGTACGCGTCCCCAGCATGCAGGAGCCAGCGCTCGCCGTCGTTGACGGCCACCCCGGCGTGCCCGCGCGTGTGGCCGCCGAGCGGGACGAGCAGGATGTCCTCCGGCAGGCCGGCAGCGGGACGCACGCCGTCCACGCCCAGCCAGCGCGTGCCGGTGCCGGGATAGGTCTGCCAGCGCGGCCCGTGCGCCCAGTGGCCGGGCCGGTAGCGCCGGTTCGGCGCCTGCGCCAGCGCGTCCTCCAGCTCGGCCTCCATGACGTGCACCTGGGCGTGCGGGAAGTCGGGCAGCCCGCCGCTGTGGTCCACGTCCAGGTGGGTGAGCAGGATGTGGCGTACGTCGGCGGGGTCGTGCCCGAGCGCGGCGACCTGCCGGACGGCCGTCTCTCCGGGCACGAGCACCGGCCCGACCATCTCCGTCCACTCGCGATCGAGCATTTCGGCGGGTTTGGCCACGTCGTCGAGGCCGAGTCCGGCCTCCACCAGCACGAGCCCGGAAGAGGGGGTTTCGAGCAGAAGGGCGTGGCACACCGCGGGGGCGGAGGCCGAGCCGTCGAGCGCGTCGATCTCGCGCATGGAACCGAGGTTGAGATGATGAATCCGCATGCCGACTAGACTGCAACTTGAAGTGCGGTTCAAGTCAAGGAGCGGGGTCGTGGACGACGTGTTGGTGGACATCGGCGAGGTGTCCAGGAGGACCGGGCTGGCCGCGTCGGCGCTGCGCTTCTACGAGCGCAAGGGGCTCATCGAGGCCGAGGGGCGAAACGGGCTGCGGCGGGCGTACCGGCCGGAGACGCTCGACCGCCTGGCGCTGATCACGTGCGCTCGCGACGCGGGGTTCACGCTCTCGGAGATCGCCGAGTTCCTGCGGGCCAGGCCCTCCGACGCGCGGCTGCGCGAGCGCCTGGCCGCCAAGGAGCGCGAGGTGGACGCGCGCGTCTCGCAGCTCACCCGGCTGCGTGACAGCCTGCGGCACGCGGCCGTCTGCGAGCACGATCCGCTGGTCGAGTGCCCCGAGTTCAAGCGCGCCGTGGGCCGGGTGCCCGCGGGATGACGGCCGGGGCCGGCCCGGCCGCCGTCGAAGGGACGCTCATCCCGAGCTGACGTACTTCCTGGGGCGCAGGGCGTGGGCCCGCAGCGCCGCCAGGGCCGCGAGCTGGCCCGGCCGGTCCATCCGCACCGCCAGCTCGTCGCTGAAGGCCAGCCCCAACGCCGTGAGCTGGGCGATCAGCTCGGACACCGGCCTCGCGACGTCCGCCAGGCTCGTCGTGGGGTGCCAGCCCTCGCCGCCGACCACCTCCGCCACCCGCTCTCGCAGCTTGTCCGGCGACATCAGCGTGCCGTCGGCCAGCAGCAGGAGCGCGGCCTCGCGGGCCGACACCTCGAACTCGTGCTCGCCCCTGGCCAGCAGCAGCCGGGTGACCGCCGACCACATGGCCTCGGGGGACTCGAGCAGCCGCCTGCCGTGCTCGGTGATGGACAGCTTCGAGCCGTCGCGCTCGATCGCGCCCAGCTCCCGCTCGGCCAGCTCCCGCAGCCTGAGCGCCTCCGGCGAGGGCGCCAGCCGCAGGGGCAGGCTGCCCTCCCTGGCGGCCAGGGACAGCAGCCCCTGCAGGGCGGGCAGCGGCTGCGCGGGCACCGGCGCGTGCAGGCGCACCTCGAACGGCTGGGCGAGCTTCCGCCTGGCCGGGCCGCGGCCCAGCACCCAGCGGTTGAGCCGCTCGCCGTGCACGCGGTTGAGCCAGCTGTCGCCGCCCAGGTCGCTGCGGGGCTCGGTGAGCCAGCGCCGGGTCAGCGCGGTGCGGTCGATCGGCTCGCCGGAGACGATCCCCAGCTCCAGGGCGGCCGAGCAGGCGATGTGCGCGCCCAGCTCCTCCGGCCCCATGATCATGCTCCACTGCAGCTCCGGCACGTCGGGCGGGAGCACGCCCGTGGCCTCCAGCGCCTGCTGGTAGGCGCTGGTGCCCGCGTCCTCGCCCTCGCGGGCGTAGGTGTGCAGGATCTGTACGGTCGTGGGCGACACGCACAAGGCGGCGTAACGCTCCATTCCACCGAGCTGGAGCAGCCGCCCGAGTGATCGCGCCAGGCGCTCGTGGTCGCCGCCCGGCTTGAGCGGCCCCACCTTGATCGGGAGGGTGTACCAGAGGAACTCGCAGACGTCGAGCTGGGTCACCGTCTCCAACGGTTCGCCACCCGTCAACCATTCGACGGCGGTCCTGGCCTCCTCGGCCAGGTCCGGCTGAGATCGCTCCAACTCGGCGAGAAGGGCGGTGACATCCGGTGCACTCATGCCTCGAAGTTTGCCGTATCGACCCCGGGCCTGACGATGACCGAATCCGGTGCGTATTGGGTCTTGCACAGCGACTACCCTAAGAAACCACTATTGAGCCGGGCGTAACGTGATCATATCCACCGTTTTTCGAAGAGCATCCGAGCCTTCCATTCGGTGTAGGGGATCAACTCGGCCGACAGGATCGGGTGCAGCCACCAGAAGTTGATCACCACGAGCAGCGCGAAGGCGCCGACGACGGCCGCCCCGACGGTACGGCGTACCGGCATGCTGCCCGAGGCGGTCGGCGTGGACGGCCCGATCAGCAGCCCGGCGCACAGCGTGATGGCCAGCACCATGAACGGCACCATCGGGATGGCGTAGAACAGGAACATTGTGCGGTTGTCGGCGATGGCGAAGTAGAACCACGGCAGCCAGCCCATCGCGTACGCGACCACCACGGCCCCGGCCCGCCAGTCGCGCGAGGAGAAGTACCAGGTGATCAGGGCGATGAGCGCGGCCACCGCGCCGAACCAGATCACCGGCGTGCCCACCCCGAGCACCGCCTCCGAGCAGTCCTTGACGCCGCAGGCGTCCTGCTTGCCCTCGTAGTAGAAGGCGACGGGACGCAGCAGCAGCGGCCACTGCCACGGCTCTGACATGTAGGGATGAGAGGTCGCCAGATCGCTGTGGAAGGTGAAGACCTGCCACTGGTACTTGATCCACGACCGCATCGAGTCGATCAGGAAGAACAGCGGGTTGCCCGACGAGGTGGCCTGGTCCCAGTCGCGCCCGTAGCCGGTGGCCGTGGCGAACCAGCCCGTCCAGGTGGCCATGTACGTCACGAACGGCACGATCGCGAAGGCCAGGATCCCCTGCGGCACGTCCTTGTTGAACGCGCCCACGTACGGGTTGCGCAGGCCCACCGCCCGGCGCGCGCCGAAGTCCCACAGCAGGGACATGACCGCGAACGCGACCGCGAACGCCAGCCCCGACCACTTGACCGACATCGCCAGGGCCAGGCAGACGCCCGCGCCGATCCGCCACCACCTGATCCCGAGCGAGGGACCGTGCGGCGACATGGGCGATTTCTCGTACCAGGCGACGAGCCGCTCCCGAGCCTGGTCGCGATCGGCCACCAGGCAGGCGAACGCGGCCAGCACCCAGAACATCAGGAAGATGTCCAGCAGCGCCGTGCGCGAGAGCACGTAGTGCAGGCCGTCCAGGGCCAGCAGCAGGCCCGCGAAGCAGCCGAGCAGCGTCGAGCGGGTCATCCTGCGCGCCACCCTGGCCAGGACCAGGATCGACAGGGTGCCGATGAGCGCGGCGGCGAAGCGCCAGCCGAACGGATTGAGCCCGAACAGCCATTCGCCCGCGCCGATCATCCACTTGCCCATCGGCGGGTGCACGACGTAGGAGGCGCACTTGTCCATGGTCTCGGGCGTGCACGACTGCCAGACGTTCTCGTTGCCGGCCAGGATCGCCTTGTCGGCGTCCTTGATCGTGACCCGCTCGACTCCCCACGTGATCAGGGAGAACGCGTCCTTCATGTAGTACGTCTCGTCGAACACGACGGCCTTGGGATGGCCCAGGTTGACGAAGCGCAGGATGCCGCCGAAGACGGTGATCAGCAGTGGCCCGATCCACCCCCACAGGACGCTGCCCCGCATGGGAGGCACCACCCGATCGCGTACGGACCGCTGCCGAGGCTGGCTCTCGCCGGCCTCCGAGCTCTCGTAGGCCTGGTACGGGGAATCGGTCACCGCCATTCGGACATCGTACGGGCCCCAAGGCGGTCCTTACCCAAGAAACACGGTCTAATTGGGATGCCCTGCCACAATGGTCAGGTGACTAGGGATGGCAAGTTGGTGCTGGCAGGAGCGCCCATAGGTCAGGCGGGCGACGTTTCGCCGAGACTGCGTGAGGTGCTCGAAAGCGCCGACGTGGTGGCCGCCGAGGACACCAGAAGGCTGCGCAGGCTCGCGACCGAGCTGGGCGTGGAGATCACCGGGCGGGTGGTGTCCTACTACGACCAGAACGAGGCGGGCCGGGCCCAGGAGCTCATCGAGTCGCTCAAGGAGGGCCGCACGGTCGTGGTGATCACGGACGCGGGCATGCCCGGCGTCTCCGACCCCGGCTACCGGCTGACCCGCCTCGCGGTCGAGGAGGGCGTCACGGTCACCGCGTTGCCGGGCCCGAGCGCCGTCACCACCGCGCTGGCGGTGTCCGGGCTGGCCAGCGACCGGTTCTGCTTCGAGGGGTTCCCGCCGCGCAAGCCCGGCGACCGCTCCCGCCGCCTGTCCGCCCTGGCCGAGGAGGAGCGCACGATGGTCTTCTTCGAGGCGCCCCACCGGCTGGCGAGCTCGCTGGCGGCGATGGCGGAGGCGTTCGGGCCCGACCGGGAGGCCGCCGTGTGCCGCGAGCTGACCAAGACGTACGAGGAGGTGCGCAGGGGCGGGCTCGGCGAGCTGGCCGAATGGGCCGCCGCGGGCGTCAAGGGCGAGATCACGGTCGTCGTCTCCGGTCACGTGGCCGGGGCGGGCGAGCCGGACCTGGACGAGCTGGTCGCCGAGGTGGACCGCAGGGTCGCGGACGGGGTCCAGCGCAAGCTCGCCATCTCCGACGTGGCCAAGGGCGCGGGGGTGTCCAAACGAGAGCTGTACGACCTGGTTCACAGGCGGACCACCACCCCATAGGGTGCGCATGGTGAGGAACTGGGGGGTCGTCGCGCAGCGCATGGTCCCGCCGATCCAAGGCGGCCCTCTGCTGGGCTGGGTCGGGCCGCTCCTGGTCGCGATCTTCGGCGGCGTCCTGCGTTTCGTCAGGCTCGGCGAGCCCAAGGCCGTCGTCTTCGACGAGACCTTCTACATCAAGGACGCGTACTCGCTGCTCACGCACGGCGTCGAGCGGACGATGCTCGGCAACGCCGACAACCCCATTGCCGACAAACGCCTCATCACCGGCAACCTGGACATCTTCCAGCAATGCGCGCAGCCGGTCGACTGCGCGTCCTTCGTCGCCCACCCGCCGCTGGGCAAGTGGATGATCGGCCTGGGCGAATTGCTGTTCGGGATGACCCCGTTCGGCTGGCGCTTCACGGCGGCCCTGGCCGGCACGCTGTCCATCCTGATCATGGCCAGGGTGGCGCGGCGGATGACGCGTTCGACGCTGCTCGGCTGCCTGGGCGGGCTGCTGCTGGCGCTCGACGGGCTGCACCTGGTGCTCTCGCGCACGGCGCTGCTGGACATCTTCCTGATGTTCTGGGTGCTGGCCGGGTTCGCGTGCCTGGTGGCCGACCGGGACTGGGCCCGGCGGCGGCTGATCGACCGGTTCGGGGGCGCGCCGATCGGCGAGCTGGGGCCGCGGCTCGGGCTCAGGCCGTGGCGCGTCGCCGCGGGGGTCTGCCTGGGGGCCGCGTGCGCGGTGAAGTGGTCGGGGGTCTTCTTCCTGATCGCGTTCGCGGTCATGAGCGTGCTGTGGGACATGGGGGCCAGGCGGGCGCTGGGGCTGCGGCAGCCGTACCGGGGGGCGCTGTCGTACGACGTGCCCGGCGGGTTCGCGGCGCTCGCGGTCGCGCCGGCGGTGACGTTCATGGCGTCGTGGACCGGGTGGTTCGTCACGGCCGGGGGCTGGGGCCGCAACTGGGACCAGGCGACCTCTTCGGGGCCGCTGTTCTTCGTGATCGACTCGGTGCGCTCGTGGCTGAACTACCAGACGCAGGTGCTCGGCTATCACAGCGGCCTGGAGGACTACCACCCGTACATGTCGGAGCCCTGGCAGTGGCCGCTGCTCTTACGCCCGGTCTCCTTCTACTACCCGTCGGACCTGCCGCCGTCGGCCTGCGGGGCCGGCGAGTGCTCACAGGCCGTGCTCGGGGTCGGCACCCCGGCGCTCTGGTACGGCGCCGCGCCGGCGCTGATCGCGGTCATCACCTGGTACGTGGCCACCCGCGACTGGCGGGCGGGGACGACGCTGCTGGGCTTCGCGGCTGGCTGGCTGCCGTGGTTCTACTACGCCATCGCGGACAACCGGACGATGTACCTGTTCTACATGATCCCCGTGGTGCCGTTCATGGTGCTGGCGATCGTGCTGGTGGCGGGGCTGATCCTGGGCAAGGAACGGGCCTCGTCCGGGCGGCGGGCGGCCGGGGCGGCGACGGTGGGGGCGTTCGCGCTCATCGTGCTGATCAACTTCGGCTGGCTCTATCCGGTGCTGGCCGCCGAGACGATCACGCAGGCTGAGTGGTGGGCTCGGATGCTGATGCGTTCTTGGGTGACCGCCGCGCCCAAGTGACGCCCTTGCGCAGCGTGATCGCCGCCGCGATGCAGGCCAGCGGCACGGCCGGCAGCACGTAGCGGTAGTCGAACTCCGCCGTCGCCGCCGGCGCCAGCAGCAGCCCGACCGCGCCCAGCCACGGCAGCACCACCGCGCCGCCGAACTTGCGCCAGCGCACCGCGACGCCGTACAGGCCGATGAGCAGGATGCCGCCGAGCATGATGCCGCGCAGGTAGAACACCTGCTGGTAGCCGCTCATGATGCCGGCCCACGGCTGCACGATCTTCGTCTCAGGCGGGCCCTGCTCGTAGCTGAACGCGTCGGTGTCGGTCCGGCCGCCCGCGTACGACGACCACTTCGGCAGCCGCTTGGGCTTGCCGGTGTCGTCCAGCTCCACGTAGGGCTTGAACTGGTACATGTTGTACGTCGACTCGTCGGGGAAGCGCGGGCGCGCCCAGTGGAACGAGCGGAAGAAGTCACGCACGACGACCTGCAGATAGTCGCCCGGCTGCGACAGGATCGCCCGCGTGGCGAACGCGCTGGCCGCGTCGTTGGTGATCTCGCTCCACTTCTTGTTGACGCCCCACCGGTGCAGCACCTCGCCGGTGGCCGTGCCGTTGTGGCTGCCCTGGCCCCACAGGTACCACTGCGCGTATTCCTTACGGGAATCGACCGGTTCGTTGATGCACAGCAGCAGGAGTTGAACCTCTTTGTACTTGTCGAACTCCATCTTGTTGCAGTCGGCGAAGATCGCCGTGCGCATGTAGAGGATGAGCCCGTCGCTGTTGGTCATCGCGAATTTGCCGTACGCGGAGGCGAACCAGCCCATGTACGCCATGACCGGGATCGCGCACGCGGTGAGCACCGCCACGATCGGCCGCCAGCCCGTCCGCTTGACCAGCAGGTAGAGCACCACCAGCGCGAGGATCGGCATGCCGATCGAGCGGGTCAGCCAGGTCAGCGCCAGCAGGAACCCGACGACCGCGCCCGCCTTCCAGGACAGCCGCCGCTTCCACAGCACCAGCGTGATCACGCCCACCACCAGCAGCGTGAACAGCGTGTCGGACATCACGAGCTGTTCGAGCTGGATCTGGTAGGCGTCGAACAGCACCGGCGCCGCCGCCAGCGTGGCCCCCCACTTCGGCAGCCGGAACTTGATGCGCAGCAACGCGTAGATCAGGCAGGCCGTGGCGAGCCCCATCAGGTGCTGGGTGAAGATCACCAGTGAGAAGCTGTGGAACGGCTTGAGCAGCATCAGCCAGAAGCTGTAGCCGTCGGGCCTGATCGGGTGCGGCCGCGGGTGCAGCGCCACCGAGACGTACTCGTAGGAGTCGTTGAACCACATGGCCGGGCCGTAGCCGAGCATGGTGATGAGCCGCAGCACGGCGCCGATGCCGAAGGCCGCGGCGAACACCCGATGCCGGCGGACCATGGACAGCAGACGTGCTGCCCAGCCAGCAGCGGAGTGGTCCACAGGGGTAATCTCCGCGACGCTCACCATGCTGTAAAGAATGCCAGTCGTTTTTGGGTCTTGACCCGAGCATCCGTGGGCACAGGGCATGATGGTTCACTGGAAGAGCCTTAACTGAAGGGTAGACACGTGGAACTGACGGTGGTCATGCCCTGCCTCAACGAGGCGGAGACCGTGGAAGTCTGTGTACGCAAAGCACTGGCGTGCATGGCGGAGCACGGCATCGAGGGCGAGGTCCTGATCGCCGACAACGGCAGTACGGACGGCTCGCAACAGCTCGCCCGAGACGCCGGTGCCCGCGTGGTCCACGTCGATGAGAAGGGCTACGGCAACGCCCTCATGGGCGGGATCCGGGCGGCGCGCGGCAAATACGTGATCATGGGCGACGCCGACGACTCCTACGACTTCACCGCGCTGCTGCCGTTCGTCGAGCAGCTGCGCGACGGCGCCGACCTGGTGATGGGAAACCGTTTCAGGGGCGGCATCTCGCCGGGCGCCATGCCCCCGTTGCACCGCTACCTGGGCAACCCGGTGCTGTCGTTCATCGGGCGGCTGTTCTTCCCCTCGGCGATCAAGGACTTCCACTGCGGCCTGCGCGGCTTCAGGCGTGACTCGATCCTGCGCCTGCAGCTCCAGACGGGCGGCATGGAGTTCGCCTCGGAGATGGTGGTCCGCTCCACACTGTCCGGGCTCGACGTGCGCGAGGTGCCCACCACGCTCTCGCCCGACGGCCGCTCCCGCCCGCCGCACCTGCGCTCATGGCGCGACGGCTGGCGCCACCTGCGCTTCCTGCTCCTCTACAGCCCCAAGTGGCTGTTCTTCTATCCCGGCGTGCTGATGATGATCCTGGGCCTGGTGGCCGGGACGGCGCTGACGTTCGGGCCGGTCGAGATCGGCGAGCTGGCCTTCGACGTCGACACCCTGGTCGGGTCGTCGGCGCTGGTGGTGATCGGCTTCCAGGCGGCGCTGTTCGCGGTCTTCACCAAGGTCTACGCGGCCGAGGAGGGCTTCCTGCCGGAGTCGCCGCGCATCCGCAAGCTCATCGACATCGTGACCCTGGAGAAGGGCCTCGTGGTCGGCGGGCTGCTGGCCCTGGCCGGTCTGGTCGGCCTGGTCATGTCGCTGGTGCACTGGCAGGTGCGCAGCTTCGGCGAGCTCGACCCGCGCGAGTCGCTGCGCATCGTGGTGCCCTCGGCGACAGCACTGATCATGAGCTTCCAGACGATCTTCGCGGCGCTGTTCGTCAGCATCCTGGGCATCCGCCGCACCCGCGAGAGCTCCATCGACGTCGCCGCCAAGGCCGCGGAAGAGGCCGCGGAGGCCGTCTCACTCGAAGAGTCCAAGCGCGTGTGACCACCTCCTTCACGCGGGGCCGAGCCCGGCCGTCCGCGTGAAGGAGGCCCGTCACGGGGTTGGCGGGCTTTTGGCGCGGGGCCGCGCAGATAGGCTTACATCCATGTCCCAGCACATCTTGACCGCCGTCGCGTGGCCGTACGCTAACGGCCCCCGCCACATCGGGCACGTCTCAGGATTCGGCGTGCCGTCCGACGTCTTCAGCCGTTACCAGCGGATGGCGGGCAACAAGGTGCTGATGGTCTCCGGCACCGACGAGCACGGCACGCCCATCCAGGTGCAGGCCGACAAGGAGGGCGTGAGCGCCAGGGAGCTGGCCGACCGCTACAACCGCGTCATCGCCGAAGACCTCACCGGCCTGGGCCTGTCCTATGACCTGTTCACCAGGACCACGACGAAGAACCACTACGCCGTCACGCAGCAGATCTTCAAGGGCCTCTACGACAACGGCTATATCTTCCCCAAGACCACGATGGGCGCCATCTCGCCCTCGACCGGCCGCACCCTGCCCGACCGCTACATCGAGGGCACCTGCCCCATCTGCGGCTACGACGGCGCGCGCGGCGACCAGTGCGACAACTGCGGCAACCAGCTCGACCCGATCCAGCTGATCAACCCCAAGAGCCGCATCAACGGCGAGACCCCGGTGTTCGCCGAGACCGAGCACTTCATGCTCGACCTGCCCGCCTTCGCCGAGGTGCTCGGCTCCTACCTGCAGTCCAAGCAGGGCGAGTGGCGGCCCAACGTGCTGAAGTTCGCCCTCAACCTGCTCGGCGACCTGCAGCCGCGGGCGATCAGCCGCGACCTCGACTGGGGCGTGCCCATCCCGCTCGACGGCTGGCGCGACCAGCCCAACAAGCGGCTCTACGTCTGGTTCGACGCGGTGATCGGCTACCTGTCGGCGTCCATCGAGTGGGCCAGGCGCTCCGGCGACCCCGACGCCTGGCGTCAGTGGTGGCAGAACCCCGAGGCCCGCGGCTACTACTTCATGGGCAAGGACAACATCGTCTTCCACGCCGAGATCTGGCCGGCGATGCTGTTCGGCTACAGCGGCATCGGCGCGCGTGACGGCTCGCCGGGCGCCCTGGGCAAGCTCGACGTGCCGTCCGAGGTGGTCTCCAGCGAGTTCCTGACGATGGAGGGCAAGAAGTTCTCCTCCTCGCGCCAGATCGTCATCTACGTGCGTGACTTCCTCGCCCGCTACGACGCCGACGCGCTGCGCTACTACATCGCGGTGGCCGGGCCGGAAAACCAGGACACCGACTTCACCTGGCAGGAGTTCGTCAACCGCAACAACGGCGAGCTGGTCGCCGCCTGGGGCAACCTGGTCAACCGGTCGATCTCGATGGCGGCGAAGAACTTCGGGGCCGTCCCCGAGCCCGGCGACCTGACCGACGCCGACCGGGCCCTGCTGGAGCGCTCGCGCAACGCGTTCGCCCCCGTGGGCGCGGAGCTCGGCAGATCGAGGTTCAAGAACGCCATCACCGAGGCGTTCGACGTGGTGCGCGAGGCCAACAAATATCTGGCCGAGCAGGAGCCGTGGAAGCTCAAGGACGACCCGGCGCGCCAGAAGTCGATCCTGCACGTCGCGCTCCAGGTGGTCGACGACGCCAAGACGATGCTCACCCCGTTCCTGCCCGGCTCGTCCAACAAGGTCTACGCCATGCTGGGCGGCGAGGGCGTGTGGTCGGGCATGCCGGAGATCCGCGAGGTCGACGAGGACGGCGGCACCCCCTACCCGGTGATCACCGGCGAGTACGACGGGGCCGCGCGGTGGGAGCACCGGCCGATCAAGCCGGGCACCCCGCTCGCGCCGCCGGTGCCGCTGTTCAAGAAGCTCGATCCGAAGGTCGTCGACGAGGAGCTGGCCCGGCTGGGCGAGTGACTCCATAGTCCTTGAGGCTGATGGCGCTCGCGGTCTTCCTGACCGACTTCGCCATCAGCCCCTTCCACGGCAGGTAGGGCAGCAGCTTGTAGTTCTGGTTCATGAACCAGGCCATGAGCCGGCTCTCGGGGACCATCCACTTGCTGACGCCCACGGCCGACTCCTGGCAACCGGCGGCGTAGCCGCGTACCTCCCGCTCGTAGGCGGCGAAGGCGGCGCGGTGGTCGCCGCCGGCCGCGGCCAGCTCGCCCGCCAGCACGTACGCGCTGACCACGGCCAGCCCGGTGCCCATGCCGGACAGCGGCGAGGCGCAGCAGGCGGCGTCGCCGACCAGCACCACCCGGCCGCGTGACCACGAGTCCAGCCGCACCTGGCTGATCGAGTCGAAGTAGAAGTCCTCCGCGTGCCGCATCCTGCGCAGCAGCTCCGGCGCCTCCCAGCCGACCCCCTCGTAAGCCTCGGCCAGCAGCTCCCGCTGCCGGTCGAGGTCGTGCCGGTCGTAGTCCAGCGGCGGCGAGCCGAACCAGAAGACCGCCTTGGCCTCGGTGTTCCGCCGGGCGCTGTAGAGGGAGACCATCTTGCCCGGGGTGCTGTAGGCGTGCCCGGTGTAGTCGAGGCCGAGGTAGTTGTCGGTCGTGAACACCGCGCAGTAGAGGCCGAGGTAGGACGTGTGCTCCCGCTCCGGGCCGAACGCCAGGGCCCGGACGGTGGAGTGCAGGCCGTCCGCGCCCACCACCAGGTCGAAGCGCCGCTCCGGCCCGCGCTCGAACGTCACCGTCACCCCGTCCGCGTCCTGCGCGATCGAGGCGATCGAGTCGCCGAAGACGTACTCGGTGTGGGAGCTGGTGGCGTCGTGGAGGATGCGGGCCAGGTCGCCGCGCAGGATCTCGACGTCGCCGGCGAACAGGTCGGCGGGCATCGCGACCAGCTTCTTGCCGGCCTCGTTGACGTTCCACATGGAGCCCATGTGGGTCTGGGCGCGTTCGATGTCGGGGAGGACGCCCATCTTGCGCAGCACGCTCATGTGCGCGTCGCCACGGAAGTCGACCGAGTAGCCGCCTTCGCGGAGGGCGGGGGCGCGCTCGACGATGGTGGTGCGGTGGCCGTACCGGTTGAGCCAGAGGGCCAGCGCGGGGCCGGCGACGCTCGCGCCGGAGATCAGGATGTCCATGCCGCAGAGCCTGACCGGCCGCCCTCACCGCGCCATCACCGCACCCTCACCGCAGGGCTCACCGCGCCCTCGACCTTCGCTCTCACGGCCGCCCTCACGCCCTCGACCTTCGCTCTCAGGGCAGGCTCACCTCGCCGTTGCCGGCCCGCCTCCTCGGCCGCTGCTCAGCCGTCCGGCTGCGAGCGGGGGCGACCGTCCGAGAGGGTGGCCAGCTCGCCGGTGAAGGCGGTGAGCTCGCCCAAGGGTGACCGGTCGACGACCTCGTCGGCGACGCCGACGAGCCGCAGCGCCTCCCGATGGGAGAGCCGCGCGCCCGCCCGCCGCGCCTTGGCGAACGCGCGCTCGCCCAGCACCGCCCGTGCTTCCCGCGCGGCCTCCGGCTCGCCGGGCAGCACGACGCCGCGCATGGCGATGGCGGCTCCCAGCAGGGTGGCGCACAACAGGGCACCGTCCTGGCCGCCACCGCCGCCACCGCCGCCACCGCTGCCACCCCCACCGCTGACATCGTCGGCGCCGTCGGTGAGGGCCAGGGCGGCCAGGGCTTCGATGGCCCGGGGGCTTTCGGCCAGCGCGCCTGAGCGGACCGCGTGTTCGACCGCCCGGCGGTAGTGGGCGCGGGCCGTCCCCCGATCCCCGTCGGCCTCCGCCACGCGCCCCAGACCGACCAGGAGGCGGGTCATGTTGCCCGAGGTCTTGACCCACTGCGGGTCCGACTGCCGCAACCCCTGCTCGTACAGCTCCCGGGCCCGCCCCAGATCCCCCTTGCGCGCCGCCACGTCGCCCAGCCCGCGCAGCGCGGAGGCGAGGTAGATCGGCAGAGCCGCACGCCTGGCCAGCTCGGCGGCCCGCTCGTAGTCGGCCCGAGCCCCCTCCAGGTCGCTCCCGATGCGATGGTCACCCCGGTTGCAGAGCAGGTCCGCCAGGTCCTCCTCGGCCCCGAGCTGCTCGGCCAGCGCCAGCGCCTGCTCCGTGTAGGCCAGGGCGGCGGCGTCGTCACCGTGGACGGACGCCAGCCAGGCCAGCCCGTCCAGCGCCAGGGCCGAGCCCCAGCGGTCGCCGAGCAGCCGGAACCCGTCGAGCGCCCCCGTCAGCTCCTCCTCCGCGGCAGCGAACTCACCCGCGGCCATCTGTGGATACGCCCAGATCAACCGCGCGGCGGCCCGCTCCCACGGATCGGCCGCCCGCGCGGCGCGCCGGAGCATCTTGAGCGCCACGTCGGAGGCGAGGGTCCCCGCAGTGATCATCGGCCAGAGGTACGTGACGATCGGATACCGCTTCCCTCCGGACCCTCCGGACCCTCCGGACTCGTCTGTGTCGTCCGTGACCATCGTCTCGGCCTGCGACCGGTGGCGCTCCCAGATCTGCTGTGCCGCGCCGTTGCCGGTGGTCGCCAGCAGGCACAGCACGTACGCGTCGCCGAGCGCCGGATCCGGCTCGGGACCCGCCGCCTCCAGCAGGGCGATCGCGGCCCCGGCGGTCGTGGCGCGCATGCCGCGCATCCAGAGGTACGTGGACTGCGCCGCCAGCAGCCGCATGCCGAACGCCACCTCACCGGACTCCACCGCCCACCGCAGCGCGGCCTGCAGGTTGTCGTGCTCGGCGGCCAGCCGGTCAAGCCACCGCACCTGCCCGGCCCCGCGCAGGTGCGGCTCGGCCCGCTCGGCGAGGTCGAGGAAGTACGTCGCATGCGCCCTGCGCACGTCCGGCGCCTCGTCCCCGAGCCGCTCCGCGCAGAAGGCGCGGATCGTCTCCAGCATCCGGTAGCGGCCCCCAGACACCTCCAGGAGGGACTTGTCGGCGAGGGAGTCGAGCAGCTCCTCCGCTTCCGCCAGCCCGCACACCTCGGCGGCGGCCCGCGCGGTGGCGCCGCCGGAGAAGACGGTCAGGCGGCCGGCCATGACCTGCTCGGCCTCGGTGAGCAGCGCCCAGCTCCAGGCGACCACGGCGCGCAGGGTCTGGTGCCGGGCGTCGGAGGTACGGCTGCCGCGCGACAGGAGGCTGAACCGGTCCTGGGCCGCGAGGCGCTCGGCCAGCTCGCCGGTCTCGTGCGTACGCAGGCGGGCGGCCGCCAGCTCGATCGCCAGCGGCAGGCCGTCGAGCGCGGCGCAGATCCGGCCCACCGCCTCGTCCGGCACGAAGTCCGGGCGGACCGCCCTGGCCCGGTCGATGAAGAGGGCCGCCGCGGCCTCGGGGGCGAGGGGGCGTACCGGCCAGAGGTGTTCGGGGGTGATGCCGAGTGGCTCGCGGCTGGTGGCGAGGATGCGGAGGGCGGGGCAGGCGGCGAGCAGGCGCTCAGAGAGCGTGGCGGCGGCGTGGACGAGGTGCTCGCAGTTGTCGAGGATCAGCAGGAGCGGGCGCTCGGCCAGGGCCGCGATCAGGCGGGACACCGAGTCGGGCCGATCGGCGGCCCCGAGCCCAGGGCCGCTCAGCAGGCCGCTCTCGCGCACGCCCAGCGCGTGCAACACCACCTGGGCCAGATCCGCCTCCGTGCCCACCGGTGCCAGCTCCACCAGCACCACATCCCCAGCCCCCCGCGCGACGGCGGCCACCGGCGAGGTGGCGTCTGCGGGGGAGGCCGGGTGTGGCGAGCCCGAGTCGGCGAAGGAGGCGGTCCGGCCGGGAGCCGGCCGGGCGACCTCGATCGCCAGCCTCGTCTTGCCCGCACCCCCCGGCCCCAGCAGCGTCACCAGCCGGGCCGTGGCGAGCAGTGGGGCGACCGCGGCCACGTCGTCGTCCCGGCCCACGAAGCTCGTCAGCCGCCCGGGCAGCGTCAGGGGCGCCGGTGCGACGGCGGCCGTCCCGCGCAGCAGGCTCCGGTGGAGCTCGGCCAGCTCGGGCGACGGGTCCGCGCCCAGCTCGGCGGCCAGCAGCTGCCGCCCATCCTCGTACGCCGCCAGCGCCTCGGCCGGCCGCCCGTCCGCGGACAGGGCACGCATGAGCAGCCCGCGCAGCCGTTCTCGTAAGGGGTGCTGTCCCACCAGATCGTCCAGCTCGGTGATGACCGCCCGGTGCGCCCCGCACGCCAGCTCGGCCTCGATCCGATCCTCGATCGCGCCCAGCCGCCGCTCCTCCAGCCGTCCCCCGTGCGCGGGATCGAGGTCGGCGAACGCGGCCCCCCGCCACAACGCCAGGGCCTCACGGAGCACCGCCGCGGCGCGTACCGGATCGCCTGCCGCCCGCCCCTCGTCGGCCAGCACCAGGAACCGCTCGGCATCGACGTCGCCGGGCCCCACCGGCAGCCGGTAACCGGCCGGGGTCAGCTCGACGGCGATCCCGTCGCGCCTGAGCCTGGAGACCTGCGAGTGCAGCGCGTGGGTGGCGTCCTTCGGGATCCGGTCTCCGTACAGGGCCTCGATGAGACGGTCCTGGGACACGACCGCGCCCGGCCGCAGCAGCAGGAGCGCCAGCAGCGCGCGCCTGACCGGCCCGCCGAGCGGAACCTCGGTGCCGTCCGCACGCCAGGCGCGGGTGGTGCCGAGAACGCCGTACCGCATGGAGGCTACTTTAGAGTGCGTGACCAAGCTTCCCGCCGCTCCAGAGCCGCTTTCCGCCCCTGTGTTCGACAGTCACTGCCACCTCGACATCATGGTGGGCAACCGGCAGGCGTCATCGGGCGACCCGGTGGCACAGGCCGCGCAGGCGGCGGCGGGCAGCGTCCGGAGCATTCTGGAGGAGGCCAGGCAGGTCGGGGTGACCCGGCTGGTGACGATCGGCTACGACCTCAAGTCCTCCCGGTGGAACGCGGAGGTGGCGGCCGAGCAGGAGGGCGTGTACGCGGGCGTGGCCATCCACCCGAACGAGGCGCACGAGGCCACCCCGGAGGTGCTGGCCGAGATCGAGGCGCTGGCGGGGCGGCCCGAGGTGCGGGCGGTGGGGGAGACCGGGCTCGACTACTACCGGGACTGGGCGAGCAAGGACGACCAGCACGCGAGCTTCCGCGCGCACGTCGAGATCGCCAAGCGCACCGGGAAGGCGCTGGTCATCCACGATCGCGACGCCCACGACGACGTGCTGAAGGTGCTGGCCGCCGAGGGCGCGCCGGACAAGGTGGTGTTCCACAGCTACTCGGGCGACGCCGAAATGGCGAAAAAGTGCGTCGAAGCCGGATATTTCATGTCATTCTCCGGGCCGGTGACCTACAAGAACGCCGCCTACCTCCGCGAGGCGGCCGAGGTCGCACCCATGGAGCTCATGCTGGTCGAGACCGACGCCCCCTACCTCCCGCCGGTCCCGCACCGGGGCAAGCCCAACGCCCCCTACCTCATTCCGCTCACCCTGCGCTGCCTGGCCGAGGTCAAGGGGGTACATCCGGACCGGTTGTGCGAGGCGATCAGCGCCAACGGAGTCACGGTCTTCGGCGAGTGGTGACCATCTTTCGGTGAACCGGTGGATGCGCGCGTCCGGCCGCCGCTAGCGTTCGGGCGGTCCAGCCCCGCTACCGGAGGTGATTCGTGCGAGGCAAGAGGCGTGCGCCGCGTCCGCCGATCCCGTGGCGTTCCCCGTGGACGCCCGTGGTGTGCCTGGCCGGCGCGCTGGCCCTCGGTACGCTCGTCGTGGCGTCGTTCCTGGTCAAAGACGTGGTCGTGGTCGTCGACGGCCGCCCCGTGGCCGTGCGCAGCTTCGCCGGCACGGTGCACGGCGTGCTCGGCGACGCCGGGGTCTCGCTCGGCTTCGGCGACGTCGTACGGCCATCCGGCCAGGAGGACGTCGCCGACGGGGCCACGATCGAGGTGCACCGCGCGCGCCCCCTCACGCTGACCCTGGACGGCCGCACCAGCAGACACCTGGTCACCGCCACGAACGTCGGCGACGCCCTGGCCGAGCTGGACATCGCCCCCGCCGCCGGCCGGCTCTCCGCACCGCCCGGCGACGCGGTGCCGCTGTCGGGGATGGAGCTGACGCTGTACACCAGGCGCAAGGTGTACGTGGTCGCGGGCACCACCAGGATCACCTCGCGGACGACCGCCAGGACGGTGCGCCAGGTGCTCAGGCAGCAGCGCATCGCGCTTCAGCAGGGCTACCAGGTGAGCCCGCCGCTCAGCAGCTTCCCCGAGGACGGCACGGTCATCACGATCACGCCGCCGCGCCCCGTACAGATCAGGCCGGCCGTCCTGCGGCTCAACTGGCACGCCCTGGCGGAGTGCGAGGCGCACGGAGACCCCTTGGCGTACAACGCCGGGGGGCCCTACTACGGGATGTACCAGTTCAGCCTGCCCATGTGGCAGGCCGTGGGCGGGATGGGGCTGCCGAGCACCTGGCCGGCGGAGGAGCAGACGTACCGGGCGCAGCTCCTCTACCAGCAGGTCGAGGGCCGCTGGCAGGGCCAGTGGCCCAACTGCGGCGCCGACCTGTTCACCTGACCGGGCCGCAGCGGGCTCACCCGGCGACGGACACCCCGAAGTCGGCCCCCTGGGGCGGCTGGACCTGCTGGAGGTCATCGGAGTTGCGCGCGGCCACCGCGACCTTGCCGGACGGCTGCGCGTCCGGCTGCCCCACGAACAGCTTGTTGCCGCTGAAGGCCACCGACCACCCGAACAGGCCGGCGTCCGTGGCCAGCTTCTTGTCCTCGCTCGCGTTCTTCCAGGAGACCACCCGGACGCCGCCGCCGTAGGGGGCGCCGATGGCCAGCCTGCCGTCCGCCGACGCGGCCATCGAGAACCCGAACGCCTGCTTGCCGCCCTGCGTCACCCTCCTGGTGGGCTTCCTCGCGGGGTCGAGCAGCTGGACGTACCCGGGTCCCGGTGCGCTGACCGCGTAACCGGAGCCGTCGGACCAGGCCACCGCGTAGCCGTACCGGTCGCCGGAGGCGGCGGTCGGCGAGTCCAGCTTCAGCGTCGTGAGCTTGGATGCGAACACGTCGTCGATGAAGACGACCGAGCCGGAGTCGATCTTGCCTGCCTCGACCTGCCGGCCCGCGCCGTCGTCGTTCTCGTACGGCACGCCGACGACCAGCCCGTTCTTCGGCCCGAACGCCATCGACCAGCCGAACTGGTCACCCACCTCGCTGTTGCCGCGCACGTCCACGGACTCCTGGCTGATCCTGCGCAGCTGGGTCGCGCCCTTGCGCACGTAGATGGCGCCCACGTCGAGCAGCGAGCCCTCGTCCTCGTAGGGGGCGCTGATCGCCACCAGATCGCCCCGCGCCGCCACAGACCACCCGAAGTGCGCGAAACGCTGGGGTTGGACGGCGGCCAGGCGCTGTGGAGGGGTGTTGCCGCCGCCATAGACGACGTACGCGGCCCCGGCGTCCTCGATGCCGTCAACGTCCGCGTACGGGGCGCCGATCACGAGGTCGGCGCAGGCGTCGGAATCCACCTTCGCCAGCCGTACGGACCAGCCGAAGGCGTCGCCCTTGGCCAGGTCCGGGACGGTGACGGGGATGACCTTGCCGCCCGACAGCACGTGCGCCGCGCCCTTCTGGCCGTCCGCGAACGGATCGCCCACGGCCACGTCGTCCACGCCGTCGCCGTCGAAGTCGGCGGCCCCCGCACAGGCGGCGGCGCCGGCCGCCACGGGGGACAGCACCGTGCCGCCCAGCACGAGCGCGACGCCCACCGCCAGCAGCCTCGCCATCCGCATTACGGCCCTCACAGTCCGACCTCGATCTGCTTGCCGTTCTCGAGCAGGGTCGCCGTCATCTTGACGGGTTTGCGATAGGCCGCCAGGTCGAACACGAACGCGCTGTCCACCCGCCCGCCGGGCAGGATGACCGGAGGCAGGGTGACGGTGGCCGGATCGTGCTCCCCGCCACGGTCGTCGACCATGGTGACCACGGGCTGGATCAGCTGCCTGCGCTCGCCGCCGGGGTTGAGCATCGTCCATGGGATCACGCAGAGCTGCCCCTTGGTCGCGGTCGTGCCCTCATATTCCTTCAGCCCGCACTCGGGGGCCGACGCCACGATCGCGACGGGGTCGTCGAAGCCGGCGCCCAGGGCGAACCTGCGGCCCACGTCGTTCGGCGCCGCCCCAGTGGCGGTCTGGGAGGGGCTGCGGGTGGCCGTCACGGTCGTGTTACGGCCGGAGGTGGCGATCAGCACGGCCACGGTCACGACGATGGCCAGCACGGCGGCCGCGGCGGCGATGAGCCACCGGGTGCCGGGCGTCCTCGTCCCGCCGATGGTGTCGGGCTCGTCGCCGAGCGGAGCTCCCGCGCCTAAGGGGACGGCCCCCTCGCCCGGCTGGGTCTGGGTGCCCGACAGGACCCCCGGCCGGGACTCTGCTTCTTGCGGGACGTCCGGCCCGACCGGCTGCTTCTTGCGCTCGCGCAGCCTCTTCTTCTTCACGGGCTGCTGCTGCTCCCGCAGCCGGGCCTGGTTCTCGGCCTCCCAGCGGGCGAACTCCTCCTTGGCCGCCTGCTCCTCACGCCGCGCCAGCTCCTCGACCGACGCCTGCCCCTGCTGCGCCTGCTGCGCGGCACCGGCCGTATGGGGTGTGCCGGGTGCGTTGGGCCCGCTCGGGGACTGCCGCGAGACCCCAGGCCGGCTCGGGACCCCAGGCCGACTCGGAGCTGCAGGCTGGCCGACCTGCCCAAGCTGATTACCCTGACTGGCCGCACCAAGCTGGAACTGGGCGGGCTGGGATTGGCCGGGCTGGGACTGGGGCTGGTTGCCCTGATAGGCCTGGTTGCCCTGATCGGGACGACTGCCCTGATCAGGCCGGCTGGGCTGCCCCACCTGACTGGAGCCGCCTCCACCTACGCCTGCCCCACCTACGCCTGCACCGCTCCCGCTTCCGCCTGTGCCGCTTCCGCCTGTACCCCCTGCACCGCCCCCGCCTGCCTGGCTCGGCGCGCGGCTCATGGTGTCGCTCGGCGGCGGTGTCGTGAACGTCGCCGTGATGTCCGGCTCGTCCACCACGTTCTGCGGCGGCTGCCACTCGTTCAGCATCTCGGTCGCGACCAAGGTGGGCGGATCGACCGTCAGCGCCGGTGTGGACCCTCCCACCAGGGCGATCAGCAGCTCCTGCGCCGTAGGCCGGACGGTCGGCTCCATCGCGGTGGCCCGGCGTACGAGCTCGTTGAGCGGCGCGGGCAGCGCGCCCAGGTCGGGCGGGTTGTTCAGAACGCGGGTGGCCAGCGTGATGGGGTCGCCACGGCCGAACGGGTGGCGTCCATTGCCCGCGTACGCCACCAGGCAGCCCCAGGCGAAGATGTCCGCCGCCGGGCTGACGACCTGGCCGCGTACCTGCTCGGGGGCCCACCAGCCCGGGCTCCCCAGCAGCTCGCCGGAGAGCGTGAACCCGGTCTCCCTGTCGAGCGCCCGGGCGATCCCGAAGTCGATCACCCTCGGCCCGGACAGCGAGAGGATCACGTTCGCCGGCTTGAGATCCCTGTGCACCAGCCCGGCCACGTGGATGGCCGCCAGCGCCGCCGCCACGCCGAGCGCCACACCGTGCAGCGGTCCCGGCTCCAGAGCCCCGAACTTGGAGATCTGGTCGGACAGCGGGGTCCCCGCTATGTACTCGGTCACCATGTACGGTCGCCCGTCACCGGTGTTGCCGTTGTCCAGCACCTGGGCCGTACAGAACGATGCCACCCGGCGGGCGTTCTCGACCTCCGCGTGGAACCTGGCGGCGAACCCCTCCTGGTTGGCGAACTCCACCTTCACGACCTTGAGCGCGACGAACCGGCCCGTCGGCGCCCTGGCGAGGAACACGGTCCCCATGCCGCCTTCGCCGAGGCGGCCAAGCAGCCGATACGGTCCGATCTCCCGCAAGTCCGTCGGGCGGAGCGGCGCGGCGCCCGTTGGCTCCATGAGGGACGTCCCTTCCTGTTCCACGCCATCCTCTCCTTTGGTCTCCCCATCCGCCATCGCAGGTTCTTCGATGCGGGAGACTGGTTGGATGATGAGGCTGTTGGGCCCTGCAGAAATACGTATTTTGGCGAACAAGCTAGATCTACGTCCGACAAAAAAGCTAGGCCAGAACTTCGTGATCGACGCAGGAACCGTCCGGCGTATCGTCCGCGTGGCCGATTTGTCCCCAGATGACGTGGTCATCGAGGTCGGCCCGGGCCTCGGCTCGCTCACCCTGGCACTCCTGCCGCCGGCGGAACACGTGGTGGCCGTCGAGATCGACCCCGTACTCGCCCGCCAGCTCCCCATCACCGTCGCGGAGCGGGCTGCCACGGACGAACACGCCGCCGGGGACGAACCCGCCGAAGAGGACGGCGGCGCTGCCGAGGAAGCTGACGCTGCCGACGGGCGCACCATCGCGGAACGGAACGCTACCCACAAGCTCACCATCGCGGGTCGGGGCGCCGCCGACAAGCTCACCGTCGTAAACGCCGACGCGATGAAGATCACCCTGGACGACCTGGAGGGCCACACCCCCACAGCCTTGGTCGCCAACCTCCCCTACAACGTGGCCGTCCCGGTGGTGCTGCACCTCCTGGAGGTGCTCCCGTCCCTGCGCAAGGGCCTGATCATGGTGCAGCTGGAGGTGGCCGACAGGCTGGCGGCGGGTCCGGGCTCCAAGGTGTACGGCGTGCCGTCGGTCAAGGCGGCCTGGTACGCCGACGTACGCAGGGCCGGTCCTGTGGGCCGTACCGTCTTCTGGCCCGTCCCCAACGTCGATTCCGGCCTCGTCTCCCTCACCCGCCGCGAACCACCTGAGACGACGGCCTCGCGCGAGGAGGTGTTCGCCGTGGTGGACGCCGCCTTCGCTCAACGCCGCAAGACGCTGCGCGCGGCCCTGGCCTCATGGGCCGGCAGCCCAGCCCTGTCGGAAGAGGCCCTCCGAGCGGCCGGGGTGAACCCTTCGGCCCGGGGCGAAGAGCTGGACATCACATCCTTCGCCCGCATAGCCGAAGCCAAGCCCTGACCGCTCACGCCGCACAAGCCGTACCACTCGCGCCGATGCACTTTTCCACAGCCCGACCGCACCGAGCACCGCCCCTCCACAGAACCGCGCTCGGCCCCCCACGGCCCCACCCCGCCACATGATCCTGGCTTCCCAACCTTCTAAGGCACGGGAGGCCAACCATGATCATTCACACGGTGCTGGGACAGCACACCTCCCTCATCACAGGCCCACTTGCCAAGCTCTTCGGCTGCCTCTTTGCGACCATGTCCGCCCTGATCGCCCTCTCGGTCTTGTCCGTCCTGGCAGCCTGCCCTGCCGCAGCCCAAGCCACCTTCGCACTCCCCGCCCGCACCTCACCCC
>NZ_VCKX01000192.1 GCF_005889725.1 Nonomuraea zeae | reverse complement strand
CGCCCCCGCCCCCGCCGAAGCGGTTGCGCGTGAAGGCGATCCCGCCTCCCCGGGTCGGCGAACGACTGCGCGCCCACGACGCCACTGTGCCCGGTGATCGCCGAGACATGACAAATCGATCTATGTCGCGCCAGAATGCGGAGCCGTCCAGCGTCTACCGCAACCGGAGGAATTTCCTGTGCGCCGACCCCTTGGGTTATTTGCCGCAGCCGCCGCCCTGGCCACGATCGCCGCGCCCGTGAGCACGGCGCAGGCTGTCACGGCGTCCGTATCCAGCGCCGCCAAAGTGGGAACGGCGCAGGAGAACATGGTCGTGCGGCTGGTCAATGCCCGGCGGGCGAAGAAGGGATGCCGGGCGCTCAAGCACCACTCGCAACTCCACCGGGCCGCCCACGGCCACTCGGCCGATATGGCGGAGCACAACTACTTCTCGCACACCTCCCGCGACGGCCGATCCTTCATGGATCGCGTCAGGGAGGCCAGCTTCACCGGCGGCACCCAATGGGCGGAGAACATCGGCAAGGGACAGCGCACCCCGGCCGCGGTCGTGCAGTCCTGGATGAACACCTCCGGGACCAAGGCCCCCATCGTGAACTGCAAGTTCACCTACATCGGGGTCGGTGCGGTCGAGGACTCCGACGGCGCGATCTACTGGACCCAGATCTTCGCCGCCAAGTGACCCACTCAGTGGTGAGCCGCCTGGAAGAAGATCGCAGGCGACCTGTTTCGGCGGCGGTGGGAGCGCAGCCCGTTCATCAGCCGATCGAGCTCGTGCTGGTCGTCGCCGAGCAGGTTGATGGATACGGACATGCGCCGTCGCGGGCGTGGCCGAAGGAAGCCGCCGTGGCACGTCGCTGACCTATTACCCGTCACAACAAAAAAATCCTGGTCACGTCTGCTCGTGACCAGGACCCGTAATCCATCGGTTGTGTCCGAGGATTGAACGCCACCGGACGCACATGGCCTGCCGGCATCCCCATTCCCGTACATCACATTTATCTGGCCTGACGGGTCAGGTGGAGACCTTCCACTCATTGGTGAGCCAAGCCAGATCCGCTTGGTGGCGCTCGCGGGTGAGGCGCTCGCGTTCGAAGAGGGCTTCTGTCTTGGTCAGTACCAGGGTGTACGGGCGGCCCTGCCGTCTGGTCTCGTGCCGGACCGGCAGCTCAGCGTCATCTATCCGGGCGTGGACATGCCTGCGCCTGTCCTTGGCGAGCGGCCAGTCGAGAGCACGTCGTTCAGGATGCCGGAGAAACGTGCCGAGCACTTCGCAAAGCTCGCACACGCATCCGGCGGGCAGCACAATCGACCAGTCGCCCGGCGCCCGTTGCGGTTGTGACAGTGCTGCCCGGATCCGTTCGGCAGAGCTGGTCGCCAGCTCGCCGAAGCCCGCTCGGTGCGCCCCGGCGGCGCGCAACGTGGCCATCGCCAGTACGTGCGCCCGATCGCCGGTTGTCCGCGCGAGGTTGTGGGCGTCCCTCAGCACGTTCGTCGATCCGAGTTGGGCCGCGGCCGCGATGATCCCGGAACAGGGTGCCCCCAAAGTGGTGAGCCATGCTTCTCGTCGGGAGGTGAGCGGCCCGTCGAGCGCTGGACCGACCTGGCCCGCGAGCATCGTCCACGACAAATCGACGATGCGACGGGCGGCCGCGGTGGACGGGCTCCCCTCCGCCGAGAGCGCGGCACACAGCCGGGGGAGGTTCTCGAGCCACTCCAGCGGCGCCTGGACGAGGCCGTAGGAGCCGGGTCGCCAACCTTCGGACCAGTCGTGCAGCAGGCCGTCGATCCAGATGTCGCCGTAGTGCGCCGCCAGGGCCGCGAATGCCGGACCGTGAGGAGGGACCAGCCGCTCCAACGCGAACGGCCGCAGCAGCATGGCGGCGATTTCCGCGTCATCCAGTTCCCTGGCCGCCTCCAGCGCCTTGCCGAGAAGTTCGGTCTGGCCGGGGTAACGGCCGGCGGCGTGCCAGAAGGACTTCAGCGACCTCACCGCCTCACGAGCCTCGGCGATCTTCCCAGCGCGGGCCAGCCTGGTGAGTTCGCCGAGTGCCCATTCCGGAGACGCCTCGGCCCGGCTGGCGAAGCCCAGGCTCCGTGGCCAGATGACCAGCGCCGCCCGCCGGTACCAGCGGTCCAGGGTGTTGCCGTAGTTGCCCATGTAGCCCTCGTACTCCGAGGCGTAGGCCGTCATCTTGGCCGTCGGGGTCGTCGAGGCCACCTCGGCGTCGCTGAGGTCCAGCGAGATGCCCTCGAGCCGCCCTGTTTCCGGGCCGATCCAGTGGGCGAGCGTGGTGGAGGTCTCGATCAGGTCCTCAAGAACGTAATCCCTGTCGTCCGCACTGCCCGAACCCTCGTCGTCGCCGGGGTTCTCGTCCTCATACTCGCCGTACCACCCGTCCTCATCCTCGTCGGCATCGTAGGCGTCCCACGTCTCCTGGATCTCCGCGAGGGCCAGCGTGATCTCGCAACCCGCCTGCTCCGCAGCGGCCCGCAAAAGGGCGCCGCGCGAGGCGTCGGAGCCCTTCAACCGGGACCAGCTCAGCCCGCGGGCGGTGTACTCCTGATCGAGCAGGTACGCCAGCCGCGCCGGCGGATCCCCCTTGCGAGAGCTGTACGGCAGGACGACCGGAGTGGCGAAGTGCGCGAGAAGACCGGCCGCGAGCTCGCTGACCGGCGGATTCCCGGCCATCGCAGCCTGGGTGTCTCCCGCCAGGAGCAGGTTGTAGGTGAGGGTGACCCGGTTGCCCGTTGTGACGGGAAGAACCTGGTGAGGGCAGTCGGCGTAGAAGGCCACCAGCGAGACCGCCGTCTTCAGCCCCCGGTATGTCTTGGTCTGGCCCTGATGCTCGACGACGAGCTCGCCGCCGGTGTGCGCGGACGGCAGCGTCACCACCAGGGTCGCGACCATGGCGTCGTCCTTCTCGGAGTCCTGGTGCGCGACGAAGAACTGCCCGGTCTCGTACAGGAGCATGGAGTGCAGCTCCGGCGTGAGCCGGCAGTGTGGCGGCAACCCCAGCTCCGCGCGCATCCCGTCGAGAACGGCCGCGAACGCGTCCGTCCACTCGACGCGCACCAGCTCGTTGGGAATCTCCCAGGTGTCGCGCACCTCCGGATCGGTCAGGGTCTGCTCGCCCCGCCCGAACCGGGCACGGTGGCCGAGCCCGCGCAACAGGACGGCTTGCTCATCGGAGACGGGAAACCGCAGCGGGCCGACTCCATCGACCGCCACCGACAGCTCGGTTTTGGGAAGCTTCCGATGGACGCTCGACGCGGCGCGCTCCGCCGTCGTGGCGAGCAACTCGGCAAGTCGTTCACGAGCCATGCCGGACATGCAACCCCTCCTTGGCCGCGAAACCAAAATTATCGCGCGGAGAGGGCGCTCCGGTGAGGCATCCCGGATGGCCGTTCGCGGATGCCGGAGACCACCTTGGTCGGCTGTGCCGTCAACCGATCAGGGGAGGAGGCGGCGTGCGAGTTGTTCGGCGTTGAGCACGCGGATGGCATCGTCGACGGCTTCCCGATCGGTGAGGTCGATGCCACGGTCGGTGAGGGCGGCGGCGATCTGCTTGGCAGGGCCCCAGGAGGTGTCGTCATCGAACGCCCGGGCGAACTCGCGAAGATGGGTGTCGACGGCGTCGACTACAGGGGTGATCCAGCGGGGATCGACGCCGCGCTGGTCGAGGGCGTACGCCAGCCACCGGCGCAGGACGTCGGGAAGGGCCGCGCGCTGGGCGGCATCGAGAACAGCCTTGCGGGGCAGCCAGTCGGTGAGCAGCAGCATGACCTCGTCCGGGCTCCAGGCCAGCGGGCCGGAGATGATATAGCCCTCGCCGTAGTCCAGGAACAGCTCGGCCAGCGACCTGCTCACCTCGTCGTCGCGATCGTGGGTGGTGGTGAACTGCTGGATCAAGCGGTCGCGTTCGGCCTCGGGCAGGCTGTCCCGCTCGGGCCAGCCGGGCAGGTGGTCGCGGCAGCGGGACCAGGCCAGCGCCCGATTGTCGACGAAATCCTCGTCGTCGTTGCGCGGCCAGGTGATATCGGTGGTGCGCAGTGCGTCGGCCAGGTCGGCGAGCACCTCGGGCGCCGGAGCCTGGCTGATCGGCATGGGGACCTCGTCGGATCCGTGCTGTTGGTCCCACTGTGCGGCGGCGCCGGGTTCCAGGATCGCGATTTTGCCGATCATCAGCCCCCCGGGCTTGAGTACCTGGGCCATCAGCGTGTGGGGATGGGCGCCGTCGTAGTCGATGAGCAGCACGTTCTCGCTGTCCCATACGTCTACCGCTCGCCACGCCGACGTCGCGGTCCATGCCGTGTCCGCGGATGCGGCGGTGTGCCAGGGCGGCAGCGGCTGGGTCTCTTGCAGGATGTCGATCGTCTCGGCCAGCATGGCGAGGTCGGTGGCGGGCGCGACCCGCGCCAGCGCGGCGATGGCGGCCAGGCCGTGCGGCGAGGGCGTGGTGGATGCCCGGCCGGTCACCTCCATGCACAACCGATGCTCGGGCTCGCGTTCGCTCAGCTCCGCGCTCACCCATGCCTGGCCGAGCCAGTTGCTGGCCCAGGTTTCGGCGATCAGCGGGTCGGCGAGGCCGGTGAGCTGCCGGGCATCCCGCAACAGCAAGTCTGATCGGCGCGGCGGGAGGGGCGAACGACGGACCGGTTTGCTATTGGTGGCCTTGCGGCGGCCGCGGCTCTTGGGCATGCTCCAGTCCATCACACCCCTCGACCGGGCTGACTTCTGACCGGGTGGGCAGGTAGGCCGCGCGGTCGGAGGCCAGTGACCACTCGTTGCGACGGCCGTGGGCGAGGCCGACTGGGCCGTGCAAATAGGAGGGACGGATGCTGTGGATCATCCAGATTCGGTCACCGGTCTCTCTCGACGCCGTCGGCTCCGTGGTGGCTAGCGGTTTCGTCGTTCGGATGCCTTGGGGTGGCCGGCTGCGACCCTCGTGAGCCAGATGGTCGTTTCGGGGTCGTCGATGGCGTACCAGATGCGGCCCCCAGAGGTGACCTCGTACTACCACTGCTCCAGATTACGGTTGTCGTGCTTGACGGTGCCCAGCGATCCGGACAGGTGGGTGTTGCCGGTCGTCGACCCGGCGGCCGCTCACCCAGCACCGTCAATGGACTGCCCGCCGCTGCCGTCGAACGGATTGGCAAGGTCGCGAGCGATCTCGGGGTCGCTCCAGGCCAGAGCGGTGGAAGTCCATGACCGGCGTGCCCGGGCATAGGGCAGGAGCTCTCCGGTGTCCGCTCCGGCCAGCAGGTGAGCGAGAAGTTCGCGGACACACTGCAGCCGCTCGTGCTCCGGAAGCCAAATCAGCCATGGGAGGTCCTCGGCCAGGGCCTCCTCTGCCAGGACCCGATTGGAGCGGGCCACGATGGTCATAGATCGGGCCAGCGTGAGGAGAGCGGCACGGGCTGCTTGGTAGCGTTCGTCGCGTACCAGCCAGACGTTTTCGGCGTCTCGACGCTCGAGTAGCACGTCGGCGACGTCGAGTTCGGGAAAGACCTCGTTGCGGTCACGAGCCAGCGCGCTGAAAGGGAACGTCTTCATGCATCCAGATTACCCGTCGAGTGCATCAGTAATGCAACACTAATGTTGAAGAGCAAGGGGGCGGGTTGAGGCACGTCGCCCTACCCTGTCCGCGCTGGGGCCGGGCGAGTAGTGATGGAGGCCATGGGCCTGCCCGTATGTTCGGAGAGGGAGATGAACCCTCATGCGCCTGACCTGGGGCTAGAGGCGCCTCGACTTGAACCCTCATAGCCAAGAGAAAGTAAAAACGCCAGGTCAGTGACCTGGCGCCTACTGTGAAGCTGGTGTCCGAGGGGGGACTTGAACTCCCAGGATCATGGGGGCACCGGGGTACATGTGCGGGCATCCGCACCCATCTTGAGCTGCTCGTACGCTGGTTTCTGATCTTCCCGGAGGCAACCGGGAACATCCGGGAACACGGGCGGCGGTATCAGCCGAAGTATCACGCGGGGGATCGGACGAGAGCGCCTCCTGGCGCAGGTTGAGGACCCGCAACGGCGAGGGCGGAGAGACGACTCAGCGTCGCTGCCCGATTGGGGTCCCGGTCTCCTGCGGTACGCGCCCGCTCGGTCGGTGTGTCCACCAAGGCCGGGAACCGTCCAGCCGCATGTCTCACGAGATGACCCCGCTGGCCCGCCAACCCAGCGGTAGTTAGGCGGCCGGGGGCGGTGACTCTAACACCGGACCTCGGCCTAGACCCAGCCACCTGACCTAACCAGGAGCCAGGCCATGAGCCATCACCCTTCCACACCCACCATCGGCGAGGAAGCGAATCCCGCCGACGAGATGCAGCCGAAGCGCATCCGGCGCTTCTTCACCAACCCATTCCGTCACCGCCGCCCGCGTGCCGTGCCGGTCGCTGAGCGGCCGGTGGACACTGGCGCGGGCCGACTCGGAGACCGGGTCATCCTCGGTTTCGCGGTGGCCGTCCTGCTGGCCGTCGCCGGGGCGGCGGCGTACGTCTCGTCCCACCATTTCTACGGCCTGGCCATCGTTCAGGGGGAGCGGCGCGACATGGCCGTGCTCTATCCGGCGATGTCGGATGGTGTGATCGTCATGGCCTCGCTGGTGATGGTCTACTGCTCGCGCCGCCGGATCGGTGTGCCAGTTCTCGCCTGGGTCTCTCTCACCCTGGGCGGTGCGGTGACCCTGGCCGCGAACGTGGCGCGGCTGGTCCGGCGGACTCGGATCGCGCCTGGTCAGCGCCCTGGTGCCGCTGGCGTTCGCGGGCGCCTACGAACTGCTCATGTGGATCGTCCGCAACACCCGCCAACCCTCCGCCGAGATCCCTGCGGATGAGCACGTGTGCCAGCCGATCGAGACCGTCGTCGAGGTGGATCACGAGGTGCCGGTCCTGCCCACCGACCGGTACGAGGCGGCACGGCTCGCCTACATCGACAGCCTCGGCGAGGGTAAGCAGCGCCTCGGCCGCCGCCCGTTGATGAACCGGTGGGGACTGGAGCAGCGCGAGGCCGAGGACATCATCGCCGAGGTGGACAAGGAGCGGGCTCAGCCGGCCGACGCGGGAGAGGTCGAGACGCCAGGCTCGGAGACCGCCGTGCCGTGGCTGAGTGGCGTCGAGCCGACCGGCACGAGCCAGGCGGAGGCGGCGTGATGACGACCTTCCTGATCCCCGGCATGTGTGTGGGTGTGTTCCTGCTGTGCGTCACGCGGGAGGCGAGTGCGGACGCCCGGAGCGCCGGGCAGATGTGGGCGACGATGCGCCGCGCCGGATGGGGCCGCACGGCCTTCACGGTGGCGCGCGTCGCCGTGGTGGTCGTGCTGCTCATCCTGGCCGATCTGTGCCGCCTGGCCGGGCACGCAGTCGCTGGGGCGCGGGTCGTCATCGAGGCGCTCGCCGTACACGCCGAGATCCTCGGCTCGCTGGTCACTCGGACGGAGGTGCGGGCATGACCGCCACTGAGGAGATGCATGGCGGCATGGTGATCGCCCTCCAGGACGAGGACGTACGCCTCGCCACTGGGACTGCGCCGCAGAAGGCCGCCCCCGAGGTTCCAGAGGCGGACGAAGGTGTCCTTGAGGGCGCCGTGGTCCTCGTTGATCAGCCGCACCAGCCTGAACCGATGGACCTGCTCGCTGAGCTCGCCGCGCGCCGTCAGGAGCGGGCGCCGCTGGTCCCGGTGTGGCTGCGGTCGCGGGCGGATGCCTTGCAGGTGCTGAAGTGGCGGGCCGAGCACACCGGCTACGTGCTGGCTTACCACACACTGCGCGCCCCGAAGGACGCCGCCAAGCTCGCGGCCCGCTCTCCGGCCGGCGCCTGGCGGCTGCTGGCGGCGCTGGTGCGTTGGCTGTTCGACCTGGAAGGCCGTCCGGTACGCCGGGCGGCGGCCACCAAGGAGGAGGCCGCGGAGTACCTGGCGCTGTCCCGGCAGCGTGACGACCGGGTCAAGGCACGCTTGTGGACGCTTCTGGTGGGCGCGATCACGGCGGTCCTGGTCGGCATCTTCGTCGCCGTGGCCGCGCCGACCTGGGTCCAGTGGGCGATCCTCGGTGTGCTCATCGCCGTGGCGGGCATGATCGGCTCGCCCGCCGACCAGCCGCTCCTGGACCGGGCGGTCATCCCCACCCGGGTGCGCAAACTCACCAGTGGCCAGGTGATGGATGCGCTCGGCTCGCTCGGCATCTCGGCCATCAACCAGGCGCTCGGCAAGAACGGGCGCGGCATCACCTTCCCGGCCCCGATCATGCGGGATGGGCCCGGCTGGCGGGCCGAGGTCGATCTCCCGCTCGGCGTGACGGTGGGGGAGGTGCTGGAGAAGCGCGACAAGCTCGCCTCCGGCCTGCGCCGCGCGCTGGGGTGCGTGTGGCCTGAGCCGGTGTCGGAGGAGCACCCGGGCCGTCTGGTGCTGTGGGTGGGAGATCAGGAGATGCGCAAGGCCTGGCAGCCGGCCTGGCCACTGCTGAAGCCGGGCCAGGTCAGCCTGTTCGACCCGATCCCGTACGGCAACGACCAGCGCGGCCGGCCGGTGTCGATCCTGCTCATGTTCGCCAACGTGCTCATCGGCTCCATGCCGCGCTACGGCAAGACGTTCGCGCTGCGGGTGCTGCTCCTGGCCTGCGCCCTGGACCCGCTGGCCGAGCTGCGGCTGTTCGAGCTCAAGTGCACCGGCGACCTGTCGGCGCTGGAGAAGGTGGCCCACCACTACGCCAAGGGCGCTACCGACTCGGCCAAGGCCGCCTGCGTCGCCTCGCTGGCCGAGGTGTGCGCCGAGTTGGACCGGCGCGCGGAGGTCATCGACAGCCTGCCGCGCCATCAGGCGCCTGAGTTCAAGGTCACGCCCGAGTTGGCGGTCCGCAGGGACCTGGGGCTGCACCCGATGGTGGTCGCGATCGACGAGTGCCAGGAGCTGTTCGCCGACGACGAGTACGGCGAGGAGGCCGCCAAGTACGCCACCGCGATCATCAAGCGCGGCCCTGCCCTCGGGATCATCCTCATCCTGGCCACCCAGCGGCCGGACAAGGACAGTCTGCCCAAGGCCATCAGCGCGAACGCGGGCATTCGGATCTGCCTGCGGGTGATGGGCTGGCAGGAGAACGACATGATCCTCGGCACGGGCACGCACCAGGCCGGGATCAAGGCCACCATGTTCACCCTGAACGACAAGGGGATCTCCTGGGCGGTCGGCATCGCCGAGGACCCGATCATTGTCCGGTCGGCGTACCTGGACGGCCCTACCTCAGAGCTGATCGCCCAGCGCGCCTACCAGCTCCGCCAGGCGGCCGGAAGACTGTCGGGCCAGGCGATCGGCCAGCAGCCGCCTCAGCGGGCCTCCTACGACCTGCTGGCCGACATCCTGACCGTGACCACGGCCAAGGAGGAGAAGGTCTGGAACAGCACCGCCGTGGACCGGCTGGCGACTTTCCGGCCCGACGCCTACGGCCAGTGGACGGACCTGGAGGACGACGCCAAGACCGCCACTCTGACGGCCCGACTGAAGGAGTACGGCGTCCGGACGGAGGACACCTGGGGCCGCGACGCCACCGGTAAGGGTCGCAACCGCAAGGGCTTCATTCGCGCCGATGTCGCTCAGGCGCTGGGCAAGCGGAAAGTCCAGCCCTAGCAGTCCGTCCCCCTCTGTGAACGCCCCTGGAGCCAGTCCGGGGGCGTTCGCATGTGGCTGCTAGAACGCTAGGCCCCAGGTCAAGATGCGGCTCCCTCGCTAGCGGGGCCGCTAGACCTAGCGGGCGTGTCCGCTAGAGATTGGCCGCTTCAGAAGGTGTCTTCGATCCCCTAAGAGATCTTGGATCGCGCTCGGAGTGAAGCGAAAAGACCTTGTCTGCCAGGGATTGTCACGTCTCGTGATCAAGCGCATGCTATGTGTTGGTGGTCCGCATCATGCCGTTGTCCCGTACGTCTCATGCGAGGGGAGAGCGGACCATGCCGACCATGATCGGGCACGTCACCCAGGAGCGCTACGACCAGATCGTCACCCGCGGCCGGGAGCTGGTCGAGTTCCAAACCCGTTCCCAATTCCAGCTCGGCGATCTGGCGCTGGAGCTCGAACCGATCCAGCCGCACGGCGGTGCGCACGCGGACCAGGGCGAGGCGCTGTTCGGCGTCTTGGAATCGCTGCAGCTGTTAGCCGACGACCTGGCCATCCCGGTAAAGACGTTGGAGACCCACCGCTGGGTGGCCTCCCGTTGGCCGGCCCAGCACCGCCAGGCAGGGGTCCCCGTACTACATTCACAAGACGCTGGCTTCCATCCGCGACGATGAGGAGCGGTGGGCGCGCATCGCTAACCCTCCGCTGGATAACCGCACCGGAACCCGTCGGTGGACCGACACGGCCGCCAAGCAGGCCGTGGACCAGAAGCTCGTCAACACCGCCTCGGTGCAGCAGAGGGTCGAACGGATCCACAACCTGGCCCGCGATGAGGAGGTCGCCGTGCGGGTAGCCACCGATCTGCTGCGCCGGCCCCAGGTGGCCGACCGGTCCATGCGCGACGACCTGGCCAAGCACATGGTCAACCGGGCGCAGGTCGAGCACGCCCAGCAGGCTGGCCAGGTGGCACGGCAGCGCACGCCCGCCCTGCCCCGCATCGAGCGAAGCCGCGACTTCCTCGACCTGATCGGGGCGTGCTCCCTGTTCGTGGCCTCGGTCGGCCGGACTCTGCCGGGGCTCCGCGACCATCAGTTCACCGGCGACGAGTGCGCCGCGGTGGCGCGTAACGTGGCCCGCGTCCGGGCAACAGCCGACTGGCTGGAGGCGGCCATTGAGTCGGGGGACGTGAGCCTTGATGAGAGCCTGGCTCGGTTGCTGCGCGGCGAGTAGACCATGTCCTCCAGGGGCCTGGCGGCCAACGTCTGCGGGGAACAGGTGCGGCTGGCGCTGCTGGAGGCCCGCCCGGCCGGTCTGACCGCGCAGCAGCTGGTCGCCGCCACCGGGTTGAGCCTCTATCAGGTGCGCAAGGGCGTCCTCTATGTCCGCGAGGTCTCGGCGATGGCCCACTTGACCCCGCTGATCTGGACCTATGCCGGTGGATACGCGTTCGCGTCGACGCCGGTCGACTGGATCGCCTACGAACGCGCGCGACTGCGCACCGAGCTGACCCGGATCAGTCGGTTTCTGTCAGCGACGGTTGCACCTCATGCGACACTCACGCCGGAGGATGAGTGGATCAAGCTGGTGCTGGGCCAGCTCAACGTGGTCCAGACGGCGCTGAACCTGGTCAACAAGGCGGGGGTGTGATCGACGTGCGTCCCCGCCGCTACCCCTCCGACACCACCGACGAAGAATGGGCACTGATCGAACCACTTCTTCCGACACCCGCCTGCCAGACCCGAACGGGCGGCCGCCCGGAGAAGCATCACCGCCGCGACGTGTTCGATGCGATCAGGTACATCACCGGCAACGCGGCGAAATGGAGGCCTTGCCATCGGATTTCCCGCCCTACCAGGCGATCTTCGGCTTCTTCAGCCGCTGGGCCAGGGCCTGGGTCTTCAACGGGATCCGTGATCAGCTTCGCCGCGCCATCCGGTTGCGCGCTGGGCGCTGCCCCAACCCGGTCGCCGGCATCATCGATTCTCAGTCGGTGCGCGCTGCAGCCACTGTGACCGGGCGTTCTCGCTCCTATGATGCCGGGAAACGGGTGGCAGGAAGGAAGCGTCACCTGGTCGTGGACACGTTCGGCCTGCTCATGATGGTCATGGTCACGCCAGCCGGGCAACCCCGACCGCGACGCCGCACGGGAACTGCTGGCCCGGCTGCGGATGCTGCACCCTCAGCTCACCCTGATCTGGGGCGACAGCGCCTACGCCGGGACGCTGGTGGAGTGGGCCCGCCGTTTCCTGCGCCTCACCCTGAAGATCGTAACTAAACGGCCTGGTCAGATCGGGTTCAAAGTGCTCGCCCGTCGTTGGATCGTCGAGCGATCCATCGGCTGGCTGATGAACGCCCGCCGCAACGTGATCGACTTCGAGCGTAAGCCCGCCCATAGCGAAGCCCACCTGACCATGGCCGCCATCACGCTCATGAGCCGGAGACTCACCCGCAGGAAGGCCGCCCGGGCCTGGACCAGACATCGGCCCGACTCGACCCAGGCGGCCTGATCCGCACGTGGATTACCGACGGATCGAAGACACCTTCTCAAAGACCCTGCACGGTATGAAGCAAGGCGCGGGTCAGGGATGATCTGGACGGAGCCACGGTGCCTGTCCTGGGCTGAGGCGACAGTTCAGCCCGCCGAGGGGGCGTGAGCTGTGATCGGCTCCGGCGATGAGCTTTGCTCCGAACGCCCATATCCGTCTCCTGGCAGACGGCGTTGACTGACAGTGTCCGGTTACCCGTCTTCGGGTGGGATGCGCCGGCGATAGCGGGCGGAGGCGGTCGTGTCCACCGAGACCGTAATGTGGGTGGCCGTCATCGTCGGGGTGATGGTGGTGGTGCCGGCCGTCGGCTTCTACTTGCTGCGGAGGCGTCGAGGTCGCCTGCGCGAGCGATTCGGCCCCGCCTACGAGCGCACGGTTGCCGCCGCGGTCACCCGCAGGGCGGCCGAGCGTGAGCTGCGAGCCCGTCGAATGCGATCAGGCCCACTCGACATCCAGCCGCTCGATCCCGACGCACGCCGCGGCTATGCCGACAGGTGGGCCGCGGTGCAGGAGCGTTTCGTGAACGAGCCGAGCCCCGCGGTCAGCGAGGCCGATCTACTGGTAAGAGCCGTCATGGCCAAGCGCGGATACGCCACCGAGGACTTCGCGCAGCAGGCCTCCGACCTGTCACTGCGACACAGTCGCACCCTGGAGCACTATCGCCAAGCTCACGAGATCAGCGGGCGCGCCGGGGACGGTTGGGTGTCGATCCAGGAACTGCGGCAGGCCATGACGCACTATCACGCCTTGTTCGACGACCTCATCGGCGGCGATCAGCGGCCCCTCCGGGTCCGGGCTGCCGCTCGACCACCCCTGACACTCCCACACGGAGGCGCGGGTCCCCGCCGGTAGGCCACAGGCGCTCAGGAGGCCGCGAGCCGGAACACGAGCGATGGATCCACTCCCGTGGCCGTGCCACGAAACTCACGGAGGTATCAGACCGATGGCGTTACCTCATCAAGAGAGCCAAAGCCGCCTTCCCACCGATGGCGGCTCCTCGGCAGGGACGGCCGAGGAGAGCAGCGCCGACGAAAGCCACAAGGAACGCATCGACCGTGAATTGTCCGAACTTCTTCAAGGGCTGCGGGTCATGGTGACCGGGGTGCAGGTGCTGTTCGCCTTTCTGCTGGCGATGCCGTTCCAGAGCGGCTTCGCCAAGGTGGACACCTCGGGCCATTGGCTGTTCTTCGTCGCGTTGACGGGGTCGGCGACCGCCTCGGTCTGTTTCATCACGCCCGCTGTTCAGCACCGGTTGCTGTTTCGTACCGGGCTGAAGGAGAAGATCGTGCATCGCGCCAACGAGCTGGGCCTGGCCGGCGCCGTATCACTGGCGGTCGCGGTCACCGCCGCGATGGCTTTGGTGGCCGAGGTCGTGCTCGGCAACTGGCTCGCCATCGTGTTCGGTGCCGCGGCGGCGCTGGCGACCTGCTGGCTGTGGCTGCTCCAGCCGATCATCGACCTGCGCCGCCAGGCAACGGCCAACCCGCCGCGGACAACACACAACGAGGACTAGCCAGGCGGCGGTGAGCAGGCCCCGCGGTGCTCGGCAAGATACGACTTCCAACCACCTTCGTGGGAGAGCACATGGATATCGATGTCGCCGGACGTGAACACCTGGCGGTGGATGAACTGAAGGCGCGGTTGGCTGGAGCCTTCGCCCGCAGCCATTCGGCTGAACGGGTACGTTCTGCGGTGGTGGCGGCCCACCACCGTTTCGATGGGCGGCCGATCCGTGACTTCGTTCCGATCTTCGTCGAGCGGATCGCCAGAGCAGACCTGCGCCGGTCCGTCTCCTAGCACTGCTGTCTCTGCACGCTCAAGGAGCCCAAGGCCGTCCGCGCCCAGTCGAGCGCTGCGGTCGGATCCAGTCCGTGCGGGATGCGGTCGGCAGGGGTGTAGCTGAGCCACTGGTCGATGAGCAGGCCCATCTGTTCGGGTACGTCCGGGGTGAGGCGATCGGCGCGTTCGGGCCGGGTTCCGGCTTGCATCAGGTGGCGGACCTGCAGCAGGTCGGCGTCGGTGCCGACGGCGGTTTCGAGCTCGCGTCGCAGCGGCGCCAGGCCGGTCAGCAGCCAGTAGGCCAGGGCGCCGACGCCGTACAGGTCGGACAGGCCGCTGGGGGCGGCGTCGGTGACGCCGAGCTGCTCGGGGCTGGCGAACCATTTGGTGCCGCCTGGGGACACCGTGGAGACGCTCTTGCCCGCCTGATGCAGCTGGGACATTCCCCAGTCGATGATCCTGATGTTGGTGAGGCCGTCCAGCACGATGTTCTGCGGCTTGATGTCCAGGTGGATGATGTCGCTCGCGGCGGCGGCCTGCAGCCCGGCTAGTACCTGGTCCAGGACCCACAGGCTCCACTTCAGCGAGACGCCGGTGCCTGCCCGCTGCTGGAGGTGGAGGTGGAGGCTGCCCGGCTGGTAGAGGGGCGAGATGAGGTAGACCGCCTGGGAGCTGCGGTCCTGGCCGGAGTCGAGGATCTGCCCAATGTGCGGGTCGTGCAGGCGCATGCTCCGTACTTCCCGCAGGAAGGTGCGAAACCGCTGGGGCTCGCTGTTGGCCTGGTGGAACACCTTGGCCACGACGGTGGCGGCGGGGTCGGCGAGTTCGTACGCCTTGTACAAGGTGGCCATGGCGCTGGCGTCGGCGTTCAAGGGTGCGTAGATGCGCCAGCGGTCGTTGAGCACCATGATCGGCGCGGGGCCGTCGCCGTCGGCGTTGCTGTGGGCGGGTGTGGGCGACGGCTGCGTGCTCTGGCCCGGCTGGCCCGCTATGGCCTGCTGCCGCGGCACGCGCCGGCTCCGCGCGTGTTGCAGCGTGGCCGAGGCGGCGATCTGCGCCGAGGTGATGATCTGCTCGGCGTCGGTGCGGGCCTGGGCGAGGATCGCGGCGGCCTGGATCCGGGCTTCTTGGAGCACCTGATGGCGTAGCCGGTCCAGCTCGGCTGTTGCCGCGGCGGGTAGATGGGGGCGAGGCAGGGCGGTCGTCGCGCTGCCGGCGGGGAGAACAGACATAGGCGCACGAATTCTCAGCGCGTTGCCACGGGGCCGGACCTGATGCTGCCCGTACTCGTGCCGGGGGTGATGCCGTACATCGGGAAGCTGCGGTCCAGGTCGGTGAGGCGTAGCACACTGGCCAGGTGTGGGCCGGGGGCGGCCAGGCCGAGGGTGATACCCAGGGACCGGGCCTGATGCTGGATGCCGACCATGACGCCCAGCCCGGCGGCGTCGCAGAACGACACCCCGGACAGGTCGAGGATGAGCAGGCCGGTGCTGTGCCGCAAGGCGCGCAGCAGGCTTTCGCGCACCGTCTCGCGGGTGGCGAGGTCGAGTTCACCGCGCAGGCGCACGACGCTGGCGGCGGCGGGGATGAGCCACAGACCTGCCCCGGCGCGGGAGTAGAGGGTCGTCATGTGGTGCTCCGATCAGGCGCTGGTCTTGATCCGGTTGATCTGTGCGCGTCGCGGCGGTGTTCAGGTCGGTAAGAGTGCTTCGGAGGTGCCGGGCGATGCCGCGCGCCGGCGGTTACTTCAGCACCGGGTAGGAGCGCACCAGTGCGGTACGACCCCACATCCTGCCGATGCCGAAGGTGTCGCCGGCACCTGCCAGGGCCAGGCCGGCCAGGACGATGGCGTAGATGAGGTGCTCGTCCAAGAACGGGTTGTTGGCCAGCGGCAGTTCGGCAGCCCACATGAAGACCAGCAGCACGGCGCCGGTGACCGCGGCGATCCGCATACCCGCACCCAGGATCAGAGCGACCCCGATGCCGAGCAGGCCGAGCATGAACAGCCAGTCGACCCAGAGGTGTCCGGCCAGGCTGGAGAAGAAGACGCCGAGCGCGTTCTCGCCGGTCCCCTTGAGGAAGCCGGTGGTCGGGCTCCCGCCGGAGATCCAGGCCTTGCCAGCAGGCGTGGCCAGTCCCCAGCCGAAGGTCTTGTCGAGGAAGGCCCACAGGAAGATCCAGCCGATGCCGATCCGCGCGGCGGCCCAGACGTAGTCGACGGGCCGGGGCGCCGTCCCGGCGCGCGGGTCGTTCATGACGGGGGCGGGCTGCTGCCCTTTGGTGGTAGCCATGATCAGTTCCTTTCGTGCTGCTCGTAGGAGGTTTCCCGCATCTCCAGCAGACTGCTTTCGCCGCCTGGGCATCTGGGCCGGAGGGTCGGTGTCGATGGGCTTCGGTCCTCATTGCGGGACGTTGGCAGGTGAACGCCGGGCACCGTTGGCCGGGTAGAACGTGAACCCCAACCCTGTGATCGTCTGGGGGCGTGCGCCCGAGCACAGCTCCTGCCGCTGGATTTCCGGAGAAGCGCATCTCCCGCGCCTGGGCTGGGCCTGCCCCGCAAGGCGCGCAGCGAGCGTTCGCGCGCACCGCCTCGCCGGTGGCGAGGTCCAGCTCGCCGCGCTGGTGCAGGACGGTTGGCGCTGGCAGGGATGAGCCACAGACCTGCCCCGAGGTGGGGGCGGAGGGTGGTCATGAGGTGCTCCGATCGGGGGCAGCGGCTTGATGCTGTCCTCGCGGCGATAAGGCTCCGCGATGAGGTCGAATGAAGGCGGTGACCGTGCTGCGCAGGTGGCCAGCGGCACCACACCGAGCGTGCCCAGCCCCAGGGCCGGTGGACTCATGAGTGAGCTGGGCAAGGCGTGGGTCAGCCTGGCCGCGCCGATGCCTGGAGGTGAAGACCGGGCGTTTGGCGCCAGCCGGTGAGCTTGAGCAGGCGTCGCACCTGTGGGGGCACCGAGCGCAGGGTCAGTACCTGGTCACGGCCGCCGTCGTGGAGCGCGGCGGCGGCACCGACGAGGGCGCGCAGGCAGCCGGTGTCGATGAACGCCAGGCCGCTCAGATCGATGCAGAAGCCGGCGCCGCCGCGCGCCATCGAGGCCAGCGCCCGAGCCAGGTCGGGCAGGGTGGAGTGGTCGAGCTCGCCCGCGATCCGCAGGCCCGCACGGTCGGCGAGCGGGACGATGCGCAGGAACTGGCCGGCATCGGTGATCGGGGTGGGCGCGATCCCTGATGATTCGGTCATGGCTGCGATCACGGCTGTGATCTCGGGTGCGGGGGCATTGGTGGTATCCGTGGCGTTCATGCCGGGCTCCGGGCTCCTACGAGGGAGTGCGAGACAAGAGGGCCGCGGGCTTGAGGCGGCATGAACACGTTGCGAGGGTGCCAGCGTGAGCGGTGTCGTGCGAGCAGTAACCTGAATCATCCAGCAGGCTCGCCGGAGCGGAAATCACCGATGTGAGCCAGGCTTATCACCACCAGCGATCACCGGCCAGGTGCCGGCCAGATGACAGCAGGGTGAGGGCGGCGAGACCTCTCGGCGGGTGTGGCCGGATCGCCCCCCCTCTTGCCCAGTCCTCGCGCTGCCATGTCTGTGATCGCGTTGACCAGCCGACATCAGCTCCAGAGCGAGTCGGGGAGGCGAACCCTCGGCAAGTCCATCCCCGCGATGCGCCATCCGCCGCCCCGGCCATCGCTCCTGCCCAGCCCAGCAAGTAGCGCCGGGGCTGTCGAAGCCGTCCGAGGGTCTACAGTGCAGGAAGACGGTTCATATCGGCGCCGCCCGGGTTCAGGGAGGGGTGGCGGGCATGGAACTGCGTCAACTGCGCTACTTCGTGACGCTGGCCGAGGAACTGCATTTCGGCCGGGCGGCGGCGCGTGAGCACATCGTGCAGTCCGCGCTGAGCCAGCAGATCCAGCGGCTGGAGCGAGAGGTGGGGGTGCGGCTGCTGGATCGCAGCACCCACCACGTCGACCTGACCCCGGCCGGGGCCGCTTTCCTCATCGAGGCGCGCCAGATCCTCGACCACGTAAGCCGGGCCACGCGAGTCGCGCGCGACGCCGTCGCCGCAACGCCGACGCTTCGCGTTGGCATCGTCGATGCCGGCTACGATTCGATGCCGCAAATCCTGCGCGGATTCCAGCGCGCCCATCCGGATGTCACGATCCACCAGGTCGAAGCGGGCACCTTGGAGCAGTACCGGCAACTGGCCGACGGCCGCCTGGACCTCGGCATCGGGCATGCCTCCCAGGCCCCGCAGGAGGTGACCTCCAAGCTGATCAGGCTCGATCCCCTCGGCGTACTCGTCCCCGAGGATCACCACTTCGCCGGCCTGGCGGGCGTACCCGCCGCCGCTCTCGCAGGCGAACTCCTGCTGCTCGGCGAAGAAAGCCAGACGCCGGAGCTGAACCAGTTCGTCCTCGAGCTGTGCCGCTCGGCCGGCTTCCCTCCCGCCATCTACGAGGGGACCGTGGAGAGCAGCCGGGCCGCCGCCGACCTCGTGCTCCAGCACCGCTGCGTGCACTGCGTCCCCTCCTCCGCCCGCAGCTCCAACCGGCCGGGCACCCTCTGGCGGCCCCTGACCGAACCCGTCACCCACTACCCGTGGTCACTGTTGTGGCGCGACGCCAACCCCTCCCCCCACGTCGCCGCTGTCATCACCAGCGCCCGGCAACTAGCCCAGCAGCTCGGCTGGCTGCAACCCGCCGCCCGGCCCACCCGGCCACCGCCCAGCGAAGATGCTCCGCCAGCCCACGCCGCCGCAGCGGTGATCCCTTGTGACTCGCCGGGCTCAACGCTGGCCGCGCCACGCAGCCCCTTCCTCCCTGGTGATCGGTCCTGGAGATGAATCCTTCACCGATCGCCTGTTTCCGCCCCTGACGCGGGAGTGTTGGCTCGGGGCGAGTTCGACCGTCGCCGCCGGCAACCGGCCGGCCTCCTGCTTCGACCGGTCCGGAAGACCGATCCCGCGCAGACATCGATGCACCGCCACAGGAGTAGGCCATGGGCATCATCGCTTGGATCGTCCTCGGACTGGTCGCTGGACTGGTGGCCAGAATGCTGGTCCCCGGAAAAGACCAGCAAGGTCTGATCATCACCCTCGTACTCGGCGTCGCCGGTGCGCTGCTGGGCGGCTTCGTGGCCACCCAGGTGTTCCACGTCTCGGGTGTCCAGGGCTTCTTCAACCTGTCCACCTGGGTATGCGCCATCGCCGGCGCGGCAGTCCTGCTGCTCGCCTACAACCTGATCACCGACCGGCGCACTGGCCGGCGCACTGGCCGCACTGGCCGCACTGGCCGCACTGGCCGCACTGGCCGCCGTTCGGGCCGCTGGGCCGGCCGCCGATGACCGCGCCCCAGCCCACCCCGCAGCTCACCCTGGAGCTCATGTTTCTTGCCGTGGGGGTAGGGGGTGATGCCCGTCGCCGCGGCCATCGCGGTCGTCGTCGGCGCGATCCTCACCTTCGCCCTGGCCGACGGCTCGGTGGCCGGCTTCGACCTGCGCATCGTGGGCGTCATCCTGATGCTCGGTGGCGCCAGGAGATCATCGACGGCCGCATCGATGACCGGGCGCCGGCAGGCAGGGTGGTATCCGCCGGGCCCTGGACGATCGTCTCTGAAAGAGGAGAAGCGCCAAGACCGTATCGGAGACCGCATCCCCCGGTCTTCTGAAGCCGGGCGGTACGGTCCGCCCGTGGCCGCCCTGGATGGGCGGCGGTCAGGATCGGTCGGCACGCCGGTATCGGCCTGCCCCGACCGTCGATATACGTCCCGGCCCGCTGCCTTTGCCCCCGCCCACGCCGGCCCGCACGAAGGCATCGACATCTGCAGGAGGCAGACATGTCCATCATGGCCATGGCCTGGGTGGCCGTCGCCATAGCGGTGGTCCTGGCGCTGGCCATCGGCTACGCCCAGCAATGGATCAACCTCCAAGAGCGGTTCGTCGACGCCCCAGGTCCCGCCGTCACCGAGGCCGACGAACTGGTCACGGCCGCCATGGCCGAGCGCGGATACCCCACCGAAACTTCGAGCAGCAACTCGCGGACCTGTCGGTGCACGGCCGTACCCTGCACCACTACCCGCCAAGCCCACGAGATCAGCAGACGCGCCACCTCCGGCGAGGCCTCCACCGAGGACCTGCGCCAAGCCATGGTGCATTACCGCGTCCTGTTCGAGGAACTCCTCGGCAACAGCGACGGCGACGGGCACCACCCTCAACCGGCCGAAGCCCGCCAGGAGCAACCAGCACTCGCCGACGGCTCCCAGCAAAGGTGACGCGACATGGACCTCCGCAACGACCCCGAACGCCTTGATGAGCGGCTCGACGAATTCGCCGACACACCGCCGCTCCGGCCCGTACCCGTTGACACGCGCGACAATGATGACCACAGCAACGACGACGCACAGCCGGCAACACCGTCTGACCAGGTCCTCTTCGACCAGGGGCAACGCCGACGCCGGCGGTGCTGCACATTCCGCCGGCTTGGCCGCCCTCGTCCACCGCCCAGCTGGTGGGCGGCTGGAGGGCGCTGCACGGCACCGGAACAAAAGGAAAGAACAGATGGCCGTCCTGGACATTCCTCTGGAGCAGATGACCGCCGAAGAACTCCTGACCGAAATGGCCCGGCCGCACATCCCAGAGTCGCACGAGGCCCGGCTGCGCGAGCGGCTGGTGGAAACCCACGCCTGGATGGCCAAGTCCCTCGCGCGCCGCTACCGCAACCGGGGCGAACCCATGGAAGATCTCCTGCAGGCCGCCTACGTCGGCATGGTCAAAGCCATCAACCGGTTCGACGTCCGCCTCGGCCACGACTTTCGCCGCTATGCGGCCGTCACCATGGCGGGCGAGGTCAAACGGCATTTCCGGGACCGCGCGTGGGCCATCCGGGTTCCCCGCGTCCACCAGGAACGCCGCTCGCAGCTGACCAAGGTGTCCGCCGACCTCAGCCAGGCACTGGGCCGCCGGCCGATCGTCGCCGAATTGGCGGCCGAGATGGGCCTGTCGCAGGAGGAAGTCCTGCTGACGCTGGACGCTTCGGCCGCCTACAGCGCCCTGTCGCTGGATGCCCCCCTCGATAACCGCGACTGCGGTGGCGGCCGTAGCGTCAGCCTGGCCGACGTCCTGCCCTGCACCGACGAAGCATTGGACACCATCGTCGGCACGCAGTCCGTAAAACCGCTCATCGATGCCTTGCCCGCGCGCGAGAAGAACATCCTGCTGCTGCGCTTCCACGGCAACCACACCCAAGCCGAGATCGCCGCCGAGCTCGGAATCTCCCAGATGCACGTCTCCCGCATCCTGCGCAACGTCCTTAGCCAGCTACGAAAAGCACTGATCGACTAACCGACCGACCAACCGATCACTCCTGGAGGCTGTGATGACGGTGAAGAGCGGGGCCAAGTCCGCGGGCCGCCAGGCGGCCTCAAGCCGATGGCTGGAGTGGTTGGCCCGGGCGGGGTTCGTGGCCTGTGGTGTCAACTACCTGCTCATCGGCGTACTGGCGGTACAGATCGGCATGGGCGTCGGCGGTGAGGCGGCCGACGCCTCAGGAGCGATGCATGCCGTCGTCGCCTACCCCGGCGGATTCATCGCTTTATGGCTGGTCGCCATCGGTTTCGCCGGGCTGGCGTTGTGGCGGCTGGCCGAGGTGGTCTACGGGCAGGCCAGCCCGAACGGCAGAACGGTCGTCAAGCGGCTGGCCTCACTGGGGCGCGCCATCGTCTACATCGCGCTGTGCATCGGCATCGTCGTCTTCCTGCTCGGCGTCGGGAGCCGGCGTTCGGGCAACAATCAGTCCAAGGACGCCACCGCTACGCTGATGAGCTATCCGGGTGGCCGGTGGCTGGTCCTGCTCATCGGCCTCGGCGTCGTGGCGGTGGGCATCAGCATGATCGTGGAAGCCGTCCGCAGGAAGTTCACCGAGAACCTGCACATGGCGCACATGGGCGCGCGCACCCGCGCCACCGTCAAGGTTTTGGGGTTCGTCGGCATCTTCGCGCGTGGCAGCGTGTTCGCCGTCCTCGGCGTGTTCCTCGTCATCACCGGCGCCACCTTCGACTCTGACAAGGCGCAGGGGCTGGACGGGGCGCTGCGCAAGTTCACGCTGACACCCCTGAGCCCCTGGCTGCTGGTTGCCGTCGCGCTCGGCTTGGTCACCTTCGGTGTCTACTCCTGCTTCGAGGCACGCTGGCGCAAGACCGAACCAGGCTAGACGACCTCATCGGCCCGAGCGGCTCCCTAACTGGTGGCATGCGCCTGCCGCGGGCATGCCCGACGCCAGCGGCGCCAAGCGGTGATCGCGCCGGGCGGCTTCGTCACCTACGTACCGGACACGCCCCTCCCCGGCGATCGCCGGGGAGGGGCAGACCTTGCGGCTGCCGCCGCTGCCAGGGCCATGGCTGCACCTGCTGCCCCCTCCCGGCGCTGGAGATCCGCGACGGCCCCGCGCTGACCGGCACTCAATCCCTTGGGCGCCAGGCGGGTGTCGGTGATCGGCGGTGACGATGAGCCTTGCTGACTTCGCCCGTATCCACACGGCGGCGACGGGCGTTGACTGAAGGGTGTCCGGCTGCCGGCCTGAGGCGGTGAGCCGCGATGGATGCTCGGGCGCCTGGCTGCTCGCAGCACACTCGGCCAAGGCGTCTTCGGGTCTTTGGGGGATGTCGTGGCCACCATCCAGGTCGGCACCGGCACCAGATTGTGCCCGCCCGCAGCCACTTCCACTGATCCGCGAGTAGGCCCGATGCCGGTGGCTCTTCCCAGCCTGAAATCGCTGGCCAGGCAGGCTATACCCCGACTGCTGGAGGCGGTCATCATCCCGCTCGCGCTGTTCTACGCTGCGTTGGCCGTCTTAGGCCTGAACGGCGCCCTGGCCGCGGTGCTCGCCTGGGCCTACGGCAGCCTGGCCTGGCGGCGGCTGCGTGGCCGCCCCCTTTCCCCGAGCATGATCCTGGCCACCGTCGCGATCACCATCCGCGTCGCGCTGGCGGCCTGGAGCGGCAGCGCCATCGTCTACTTCCTGCAACCCGAGCTTGGCACCATCTGCTTCAGCATGGTGTTCCTGGCCTCGATCCGGCTACGCCGCCCGCTGGTCGGCAAGCTGATCGGCGAATACGTCCGGCTGCCCCAGGCCGTCATGGCGCACGAGCGCATCCGCCGCTGCTTCGTCCAGCTCACCCTGCTGTGGGCGATGGTCCTCCTGGCGAACGCCACCGTGAGCATCTGGCTGTTGCTGTCCGCCACGCTCGGCACCTACCTGCTCGTCCGCCCCATCACCGTCGCGGTCATCAGCGTGCTCGCCTTCACCTGCTCGATGGCGCTCTTCCTGCGGGCACTCCGCCATCTCGGCCTCCAGACCAGAACCGACACCGACTAACCCGGCCGTAACCCTCCGGCTCCGCATCGTGAGCGCCCAGCCGACCAGCCCAGCCCACCAGCCCAGCCGTCGACGGCGCAAGTCTGCCGTGGGACGGCGCTCCAGCGTTCGCTGTCCCACAGCCGGGTCGCCAAGTTCGGGCCTATGCCGGGCAACTGCCGCGGTTGGGGTCTGGCGGTTCGCAGCCACGGCCGGGATGGCGCCGAGCCTGAGTCCGGCGGACTCAGCTGCGGAGGTGAGCGCCTTCTCATCGACGTGGTTGAGGATCGCTCGGCTGGCGCACACCGGCATGCGCCGCGGCGAGTTGCTCGCGCTGCGCTGGCGGCACATCGACCTGGAGGCCGGAACGGTCAGCGTCCGCCGGTCGGTGGGCGTCGTGCGGGTCAAGGGGGAGGGGGCCATCGTGAAGGAGGGTGACACCAAGACCGCCAAGCCGCACGTGGTCGACATCGACGCCGCCACGGTGGCGTTACTCAAGGCGTACAAGCGCGAACGGGGCGGGATGGCTCTACAACTCGCCCGGGACGATGCGCTGGTCTTCGGCGACCAGGAGGGAAACCACCGGCACCCCGAGCGGTTCTCACGCGGTTTCCAGGACCAGCTCGGGCGCTGCGCGAGGGCGTTCGAGAAGGCCGACCGTGAGGCGTTGCCGCGCATCCGCGTGTTGAGTCGGCCTGGGGCGCGGTGCCGGGATTGCTCTCAGTCCGTTTCCCCAGGCCGCTCGCCGAACCCGCCGTGCCGATCTCTCGGCAACGGGCTCTCCACGGTCTCTATCGTCAGGCGGGGTTC